>JAEZAY010000403.1 GCA_023427575.1 Bacteroidota bacterium
GTCCTACTGGCGCTGGGTTATATTGATTCGCTGTGACTTGTTTTTATTTAGCCGGAAGTTTCAATTTTTAGGATTTATTCCGCAGCCCGATTTTTTTGCTCCACTTTTTTTCTAAAAAAAAGTGGAAAGGGTCATTTACTATTAATACGAGTTTCAGGTAAATAAAATGATTACCCTTACACTAATGATTCCACCTTAAAACTCAGGTTCATCAGCCGATTTCAAACTTCTATTCATAAAAAATTACATTCCGTACAATACTGATTAGGGTTCGGAGAAATGTGGGTTTAATATTACAATTCGAAGCGCAACCTGGTTAACATGTAATTGACAAGAGTTGCAGAAAAAGACGATCTCAGTAAAAATGTAATGCTTTAAAAAATAATACAATGAAGAAACTTATCTATCTATTCAGCATCGTTGCAGCGTTGGGATTAGTTAGCTGTAAAAAAGACAGTGGCGATAATAAACAGGAGGACAATCCAAGAACGGATGTACCACTTGAACTGGTGGGTGCCTGGGAACATGGATACATTGATTTTGCGCTTTGGGAAAATTATCCCGAGGGACGCTATGCCGGTAGAGATGCCATTCCTTCCCGCGAAGCCATGATTTTCACCCACGATGGTTACGCGCGGTTTTATCGTTATGAGTTTGCGCGTAATATGTACGAGAAACTGATCGATTGCACCGGCACAGTTGCCTTCAACGATGACGGCACTTTTACCTTTTATCCGATCGAAGGCAGGAAACGGTATTTTGATTCACATCACAATCAAAACAGTTACGACCGGTCACTTACCAATGAGGAACTGAGAGATCCGATCATTGCCGGAAAACGGGGTTATGTATATGACGACAGTTCGGAACCCAATGTTATCCGAATAACGGTTCCAGGTTCAGCACCCTACAACTGGTATCGTAAAACAGATTAAATCCAATAACGATAATTGGGCATTTAGAATAATCCAATTTCCGTTCATGCATATAAAAACCTGCAGCTTGCCAATGGCACCAACTGCAGGTTTTTATTTTGAATAAGTAGTTATCCGTTTTGCTCTATCTTAGTTTAAGTCCTGAAGGAAGGTTTTGTGGTTTTGTTGTTGGCCCGGCAATGGTAATCTTTCCGTTTTTTACTTCCATACGGTCTATAAAAACAACCCGCTGATCGCCGGTTTTCGTGGTTCGGCCATGATAAACGCAAAACATCTCTTTGCCATCGGGCGAATAAGCAATACTGTTATGTCCCGTTCCGGAAACCATACCACCCTGCTCCGTATTCTTTTGAAGAATCGGGTTATTGGCTGCTTTCTGAAAAGGCCCGAGGGGCGATGAACCGGTTGCATAACCAACCGCATAGTGCTGGCCTCCGAAATAGTTTGCCGAGTACATGATATAATAAATACTGTCTTTTTTAAACGTTACAGACCCTTCTGTCCAGCGACGATTAACCTCTTTGGACCTAACGGAGCGACTCTCCCATTCCGCCTGCCGGTCGTCGAGCTTTACAGGGGGCCGGAGCAATAAGACCGGTTCGCCGATCACACCCGAAAAATCGGGTTTCAGCTCCACTCCATATACCCAGCTTTCTTCGATTTCGTCAAACCATCCTTTATCCCTGGCCCATTTCGCAATTTCTGTTTCAACCGGATGCTTATAGGCAGCGCGTGAATAGTACAGATACACTTTACCATTGTCATCAAAGAACACATTCGCATCCAGGATTGGGTATCCGGGGTCGAAAACCGGCTTGCTATCCATATCTACAAAAGGCCCGGTAGGCTTATCTGCAACAGCCACGCCTATCCGAAAATTCTCCACTTCCTTTTTCGGATTTTGCTTCCATTGAGCACTATAAAACATATAATATTTACCGTTTCGCTCATAAACTTCCGGAGCCCAATAGGCTCCATCCCAGGAAGTATTGGGATCACTCCACCCGTTTTTATTGTCGTGATAATATACCTGCCCTTCCAGTTTCCAATCCGCCAGGTCTTTAGAAGAATAAGCCGAGAACCCTTTGTCGGCGCCGCCCCCGGTTCCATACATATAATAAATCCCGTTGCTATACAGCACAAAAGGATCTCCGAACTGAACATTCAGCGGATTGGTAAACCCTGACTGCTTTTTGGCTGATTCCGCCTGATTCTGAGCCTGCATGGTACTGACTGACGCGATTAATAACAAAACAGCGAGGATCCGGTTTCTTTTCATACTGCGAATAGGTTTCTTGGTTAAATGTAATCAATTATCAAAAACGGAGAACCGGGGCTAATGCTGTTTTGGCCCGATCTTTCCCACCGGTTTTAAACTTTCATGAATTGTTGTACCTTTTAAGACTCATTACCTCTGTCAAACCGGTTCATACCCGTGTCCAATCCTCTGAACAGACCGGATCAGTTCATACGAAAATATTAAGTACATATGAAACGCAGAACTTTCATCCATAACACGGCGCTCACCGCGCTGGCGGTAAGTGCATACAGCTTTGTTCATCCGGATGGAAATCAATTTGTGGGCGACTGCGAAACTACCACCGATATTCTTGGCCCCTTTTATCGCCCGGGAAGTCCTGTAACACATAATCTGCGCCGGGGAAAACAGGAAGGAATATTGATCCGCCTGAGCGGAATTATCAAACATAACGATTGCATTCGCCCCGTGAAAAATGCAAAAATCGAAATCTGGCATTGTGATGAAAACGGCAAATACGATAACGATTCGGATGAATACCGCTATCGCGGCACTTCATATTCCAATGAAGAAGGTCAGTACTGGTTCAAAACGATCTTGCCGGTACCCTACGATCAGGGCAATGGAAATTTCCGCCCCGCGCATTTCCATCTGATGATTACAGCGGATGGATATCAGCCTTTGGTAACTCAGCTTTATTTCGCCGGTGATGCCCATATCCGGAAAGACCTGCAGGCCTCTTCTCCCAAGGCTAAAAACAGGATCCTGGAAGTTAAATCATTGCCTGGCGGCGAGAAAAAACTGATCTTTAATGTAAGTCTTTCTGAAAAACTATTACTGGAAACTGCTTCCATAAACAAACTAAGCGGTACATATATACAGGAAAACAATGGAGCTGAACTGAAAATATCCTTTGCTGAAAACCGGCTTTACGTAAATCATGATTTGTTTGAACAGTCATTTGAATACATTGGGCAAAACCAGTTCAAATCCGTTCCTTCAGACCTTTCAGCAATTGCCGCTATTAATTTTGAATTTAATTCCCGGGGCCAGGCAAAAATTCGGCTATCCTATACAGATAGCAACCATCAAACCCGTACCATAATCGCCAGCCGGGCAGGTGCTGCTTAATTCTCCGGTCGATATCCTCATTCCAGGATCAGGGAATGCATTCCGGCCATATTGATGTTTTTCCAGATCCGGTTTAATTCTGAATTCTCGCGGGCGCCACTCATGCCACAATATGGATATAACTCATTGGCGATACTCCGGGAAAGCCGGGCCAGTTGGCGGCTTATTTCGGTTAAAGAAAATAACAGATTCTCATTAATCTTTCTTCCGGAAACTGATTCCGCCCAGCAAAGATCCAGAATTTCATAAAACCGTCTTCGAATTGCATTTAAATCATTCAGTGAATTTTCTAACAATAAAATTCCATTTCCACCGGATGTTTCCAAATTTTTCCGGTTGATTTTTTTCTTTGATATGATCTCGTGTGCATGTTCCAAAAAGCAAATAGCCATGCCCGAGAGATTTGCGGCAATCGTAGATACAGCGAATGGAGTGAATGGAAAGCGATACAAGGGACGATCAATAACCACTTTCTGATCATCAATGATAAATTTTCTAAACGAAGGAACAAAAAGATTAGAAACTGAAAAGGAATCTCCACCCGAAGCTTTTAAACCAAAATAATTCCAGGCCGGAATGATCTCCGCTTCTTCGCGCCTGAAAATAAAAGAAGCCAGTTCCTCACTGCTTTCCATCCTGCAATTAACCGTTAACCAGTCAGCATGTTGGCTGCCACTGGCATAGGGCCAGGTTCCGTTTATGATAAACCCATTAATGGATTTACGGGCCGTTCCACCCGGCTGTCCGCTGCCGGCAATGCAAGGCAAACCGTTTCTGAACACTTCATTGCGTAATGTCTCATTCATATAACCGACAAATGATCCGGCCCCAGCACACAATGTAACTACCCACCCTACACTTCCATCGGCATAGGCAATATTTTCTTCCAGCCGAATGGCATCGGGCAAACCGGATTCAAGCCCTCCACATTCAGTGGGCACAAATAAACCAAACCATTTCTGCTGATGAATCAAAGAAAGTTGGTTTTCCGTTAGCATCCCCATAGTTTCAGCTCTGGCAGAATCTTCACGAATGCGTATAACAAGTTCATCCGGTAACAATGAGTCTGGATAAAATTTTTTCATTAGCAGGCTCAGATTTCCACTTCAATCCAGGTAGGAACA
>JAEZAY010000455.1 GCA_023427575.1 Bacteroidota bacterium
CCATTATCCATTGTGAAAGAAGCAGGCTGCCCATTTACAGTGATCGCCGGTTTGGACCCGGAATCTTGTTCGTATTTATACAGATCCCCTTCTGAAGGTTTTTTAAGCCATCCCGGAATTCGGATCCGAAGTTCGAAACCGGAAGATGAAGCGGGATTTAAAGTCAGATTAACATCACCCTTCCACGGATATCCGGTATTCATCTCTACCTGAACTTTATTTTTTCCGGCATTGACAGTGGCCTGGCTTCCGATAAATAAATTCACCCAAACCGCATTGGCGGAACCGGCATAAATATAATTTCCCACAGAGGCTACCAGGCGGGCGATATTAGAAGGGCAGCAGGCTGTACCAAACCATTCACGTCGTGAATGATTGCCCTGCGATGCCAGCGGATTCCCATAAAAGAACCGGTCGCCGCTCAACGACAGGCCATCCAAAGCACCATTGTACAAACTCTTTTCTAAGATATCGGTAAACTTAGCTTCGCCGGAAAGCATGTTCATCCGCTGGTTCCAGAAAACCATACCTACCGAAGCGCAGGTTTCACAATAGGCGGTTTCGTTGGGTAAATTATAATCTTCTCCAAATCCTTCATTAGAGCCCTGAGAACCGATGCCTCCCGTTATATACATATTCCGGTAAACGACATCCTCCCAAATGGTGTTCATCGCACGGATATAATCCTTGTCGTTTGTAACTGCCGCCACATCGGCCGCGCCCGTATACAGATACATGGCCCGAACAGCGTGACCCGTAATTTCCTTTTGTTCTTTCACCGGAACCTGGTCCTGGCAATATTCAGGCTGCTTCCATTTGTCCCAGATAACGCCTTTCCCATAACCCCGGCCCCGCTGGTCTAAAAACCATTCCGCCAGTTTCAGGTAATTGTTGTTATTGGTATGATGAAACAATTTCATCAATGCCAGCTCGATTTCCTGATGACCTGAAACCCAGTTTTTATTCTGAATCCTGAAATTAGAATCAATATGATCGGCAAAACGGATCGCAACATCCAGCAATTTTCGTTTTCCCGTTGTATTAAAATAAGCAATCCCCGCTTCGATGAGGTGGCCGGCATTATAGTCTTCATGCTTTTCCATGTCCGTCCAGCGGTTTTCAAGACCCGTCAGGGTATAATAAGTATTGAGGTATCCATCCGGCAACTGGGCCGCGGCAATCTTATCAATCCACTCATCGGTCTTCTTTTCCAGCTCAGGATCGGGGCGGTTTTTTAACGAGTTAGCAATGGCTTCAATTGCTTTAAAAACATCCGAATCATCATAATAAATGCCTTCATGCTCCCCGCTGCCCCTGGCTGCTTTTTCAAAATTTCGGATTCGCCCGGTCTTTTCTTCTGTATAAGAGACACATGCATCCAGAGTGGATGTGGCAACCGTTTGCATTCTTGGTTTCCAGAAATGGTCATTGATGGTTACTTCCGAAAAATTTACCGGATACAACTTTT
This sequence comes from Bacteroidota bacterium, assembly GCA_023427575.1. Classification (GTDB taxonomy): domain Bacteria; phylum Bacteroidota; class Bacteroidia; order Chitinophagales; family Chitinophagaceae; genus Flavitalea. The sequence goes on from JAEZAY010000455.1 coordinate 1,469, forward strand.
GCAAAGATTGTTGCTGCGCATTCAGAAACTGAAAACAGGTTGTTGTAAGGATAATAATAAAAAAAGTTTTTCTCATATTGTTCAGATTGCGATGAGGCTTTACAGATTTTTACAAGCGTTATGAAAGTATCGCTTTGATTATAATAGAACAAATAGTATTGATGCTTTGACACATCGTTTCCAGGAGTCTTATTTATCTTTAACGCACCTGAATCCCACGGTCGCATTTCTTTCAAACCCTTCACTTACCCTTAAAAGAAACTGGCGGTAATGTAACTCCCGGGGACCGCCCTGAACATACCACCAACTGCTTGAAGGTTTAAAATAAGAACCTCCTTTCATTATGATGTAGCGGTAATTACCCAGCATGTAAACATCGTTGGTGAGATGCCATACCGATCCTACCAGATCGTGCAAACCATACGGGTTTACCCCGGAAGGAAATGATCCAACGGGATGAAGAAGTCCATCTCCCAGATTACACATGGCAGAATCAATTCCTTCGATGGCCGAAACGGTTAGCGTATTTGTTACCTCCTGCAACTTTCGCGTAACGGGAGTTTTCTGATCCCATGGCCATTCGTTTAAGGCAGGAGTTTGAGCAGCATACTGCCATTCCAACTCTGTTGGCAAACGTTTCCCTGCCCATTTCGCATAGGCCGATGCATCTTCATAACTGATATAAATAACAGGCTTACCGGCAATCGAATCGGGCATTTTTCCCTTATTCCAATGCCTTAGGTAGTTGGCGGTATCGCGGGGCTTATAGCCAGTACTCCGAATGAACTGCTGAAACTGGGAATTGGTTACCGGGTATGCATCCATATAAAAAGACGGCATTTGAAATATTTTGCCGGTGTCCTGTTTTGGATATGGAATAAATTCATCGCCATTCGTGGCTTTAAACCGGAATTCACCTGCAGGAATTGCAACCATTCCTTTAGGCAGGGACTTCGCCAGACTTGTTTTTACCGAATTGGAAATTCGTTTAGGCGTACCTGCTTTAAGGGTAACAATCGTTTCATCCAGCAGAATTCCCTTATCCATCAGTTGAATAATCAGATCCCCCTCGAAACGTCCAAAACTCTCTCCGATCTTTAAACTATGGTCTCCCGGTTTTAAAACGATTGGCTTTTTTTCATACGAAGGATGACCCATCCAGATCCGGATTTCGTCCCCCTGCATTTTTGACTTTAAATTCAATTTTTCAAGATCCAGTTTTGCTTCAATCAGAATGGGAAGCCTGGCAATGGCAGTAACCGCACCTTCATTATTGGTACCAAGATATTTTTGATGGAAAGGCGCAGTTTCCACTTCTATCAGGGATGCTCCTTCCGAACCAGCCGGCTCTAACAAACGGTGATTCCAAAGATCAACAAAATGATAACCCGATTCAGGCTCCACTTCAAACAACAGATCTTTAAATCCTTCCGGGCGAATGCTGTAAACTGTATAGATAGTTTTGTTTTCTCCCGGCCATTGATTAACCCAGATGCTGTCGCTTCGGGTATTTATCAGCGGTATATAGTTGGTTGAAACAAAGTTGTATGTATTCTCACGCAGGATTCTGCTGGTTCTCCCCAGATACCGGTATTGTTCTTCGCTGTGATCGGGAGCTCCCGGAGCCATAATATTCATTTCGGTTCCATAGCCATTAAAAAAGGCCAGGTTGAACTCACGCAGGATTGGTTCTTTGAATAATTCCGCTACGCGGTAAATGGTAAAGTCGGGTTTGATAAGCTTGTTCAGATTTAACATGGGTGGATAATACAGGGCGTTATGCACCCGGCCTGATACAATTCCCTGCATATCGGATGGTATGGCCATCCCTTCACTGTACATTATAACGCCTTTACGCACCCGATCCGCGGCATCCTGCAATTCTTTACTGGATCCGCCCCTGGTGTCGAGGATCACCCCATCGGCTGAAGACTCTTTTATCAGGTCAGAAAGTCCCAGAAAATGATCTTCGGAACGGGTACTTTCATCCCAGGGATTATAACAGATAAAAAAGCGGGTATTATTCTCCCGGCTCATATCTGCCAGGTTTTTAATCTGCGCAGTTCCTCCGGGAAGATCGCGGAATAGATCGAACTGATTTCGCTGATCCAGGCCCAGCGTTGGCCAGGTGGGCCAGATGCTTACAACATCATCGCCGCCGTATAACTTATTTCCTCTTTCCAGAAATTCTTTCAGGTGAAATTTGCGATCCCCGATATCGTAGTACGATTTGTCCCAGGTCATCATCAAATGGTGAACGTATGTATGCCGGATCCATTTCAGATCTTCGCGCTCAAATAAACTGTTATCGAATTTTTCAACATCGTATAATTTCCTTTCCTGGAACACATGGCGCAATGC
>JAEZAY010000519.1 GCA_023427575.1 Bacteroidota bacterium
CCACTTTTTTTCTAAAAAAAAGTGGAAGGGGTCGTTTACAATGAATGCTCGTAACCTACTGTTGATACAGGTTTCAGGTAGATTGAAAATTATTAACCGGACACTAATGATGTACGAATGTGCAAATTGAAAAACGAAAGACACAAGTTAATTTGCAAATGTGCAAATCATTGGTGTCCGGGTAAAATGTATTCGCCCGGGCCTCGGAAGAAATCCGTTAAGAAAATTGAAACGAACGGCGTAAAATAAAAACAGTTGTTACCAGAGCCCGGAAATGTTCTGTAGCCCGTAAATCCTACCACTGCTGGGCTATATTCTTTCGCTGTGACTTATTTTTATTTAGCCGGAAGTTTCAATTTTTAGGATTTATTCCGCAGTCCGATTTTTTTGCTCCACTTTTTTTCTAAAAAAAAGTGGAAGGGGTTATTACCCGGGCAGCAAGGATTCGGAAATTACAGCTTTAGTTTAAAGGTATTTATGCCTTAGCTATAGTAAATAATTAAAGCAAAGATTGCTGCGGCTATCGTATTGAACAGGTTAACCAGGTTGTTTCCAAGATATCCTTTTCGTTCCAGCGAAGCACCTAAAAAAGAATCAACGAGATTACCAAACATTCCCCCGGCAAGAATAGTGAAAAAGGAAAAAAGGCCCGGATCTCCAATCTGGTATAATCCGGCAATCAGCATCGCACCGAAAACCCCGGCAATACTCCCTTCCAGGCTTACTACTCCATTTTCACCGCGCCGGTCTTTTTTAAAACTCAGGATATTGTAAAAGTTTCGTCCATATACATTTCCCAGCTCCGAGGATACAGTATCGGAACTGGCCGAAGCCAGACTGGCGGCGGCCATCAAGTAAAATAAATCATTATGCATTGGAAAGGCAAAGGCAAGCAGTCCGGTTAAGCCGGCAAGTCCCCCATTGGCAAGAACCTGCGTTGCCACTCTTTTTCCGGAATGGTTCTCACTAAGTCCTGCGGCGGCTTTACCGCGCAAATGCCAGTTGGTGACTATTGTGCCTGTTATAAAAAACCCGCCCAGCAGCAGGATCCCCGGCCATCCAAAACCCAGATACATAAAAAAAGCAATGAGTGCGCCGCAAATGGCCCCGGCAACGCTTAGCTTCTTTAACAGAACCGCGGCGGTTGCTACTCCTGCAATAAAAAGCATTACTGCAACCAACATCACCTGACTCCTTTCACCAGCATCTCCATTACATAAACGCCTTTAGATGCGGTGATAAATAGTACATTATTGTTTTTCCCGCTAAAACATAGATTGGCTGTCCATTTAGCAGGCAGTTTTATATGTGCTATCTGCGTCCCCTCGGGATTAAATACCGTAACGCCATCCCCCGTGAGGTAGATATTTCCTTTTTCATCAATCGTCATTCCGTCAGAACCCTTCTGGCAAAACAATTGCCTGTTCTGCAATTTTCCATCAGCACCTATTTCGTATTTGTAGGTTTTATTATCGGCGATATCAGCCACATATAAAGTCTTTCCATCGGGGGTACCCACAATTCCATTTGGCTGAACCAGGTTATCATCGGCAATAAGCGGTTCCTTTTTTCCTTCAGGCAAAAAATATACATTTTGCTTTTTAATGAACTCCAGTCCTTTTTTCCAATACGGGCGCTCATAGTGAGGATCGGTAAAATACATATCGCCGTTTGGATGCACCCAAACATCGTTGGGCCCGTTTAAACGTTCGCCATTATAACCGGTAACCAATACCCGAACTTTTTTCTTCGGGCTGATACACCAAAGCTCGTTGTTTTCATCGGCGCAGGAAATCAGATTTCCTTTATTATCGAAATACATCCCATTGGAACGACCTGTTTTTTCCATGAATAGCGAGAGCTTATTATCTGTATCGAATTTCCAGATCCGGTCATTGGGCTGATCCGTAAAAAAAACATTTCCCTTTTTATCTGCTGCAGGCCCTTCGGTAAATGCAAACTGGTCGGAGATCAGTTTTGGTTCCGAACCGGGAGCAAATAAAGGATCGTTTCCATCTGTATGCAAAGTATTTTCAGAAGATGCTGTCATAGTTTCAGAATTAAGTAAATCAGGATTGATGATAAAACCCATTGAGATTAATCCGATAATAATCAGTGAATAGAACTTCATAAAAACAGTTAAGGCAGTCAATTTACTGGAATTAGATCATACTGAAAAACCGTGCCTGCCGACACTTCCCTGATCACCGAGGAAGGCCTCCCCTCAGATTATACGAGCAGGTGACGAAAATCGTATCTTTAGTGAAAGCAATTTTTATGAAACAAGCTAAAATTCTGTTGCTGTTTTTCATCCTGCTGGCCACCGTTTCGTTTACGGCATTTCATCATGGTTGGTCGAATTACGACCAAAAAAAAGTGCTTGATTATACAGGAACGATCGAAAAGGTGAAAATAGAAAACCCCCATGCAATGGCCTGGGTGAAGCAAAAAAATAAAACCTGGACGGTAGTTCTTGCACCTACCAGCCGGATGGAATCCCGGAATGTACCTTTAGACAAATTGAAAAAAGGAAACACCATACGGGTGGTAGGATATCCGCATAAAACCATTAAAGATGAAATGCGATCCGAAAGAATCTTTATCGAAGGCGTTAAATATGAACTTCGGTAGTGGTGTTTATATTGATAAGTGAACTGCTTCAATGGCTGGAAAACAGTTTATGGGCAACCAATATCCGTCAATCACTTTGGTGGTATCCCATTCTGGAAATTATTCATATTACCGGAATTGTACTGGTGGCCGGAGGCGCTATACTATTCGATATCCTGCTGCTTAAAAACACCGGCAGCAATGCACTTTCCAATTTCGCCCATTATCTGCTTAGCTGGTCTTTAAAAGGATTGATTTTTGTCATTCCTTCCGGCTTTTTACTCTTTATAACCAATGCCACCGCATTGGCAAACGATCTGACCTTTCATTTGAAACTGATCCTGCTTGCGGTAGCCGGCCTAAATGGTTGGCTTTTTCACCGGTACAAAATAAAAGACAAAATGGTTATCCGAACCAAGACCGGAGTGCCGGTTAAACTAACTGCGGCGATATCAATCGTATTGTGGTTATCCATAATCGCCTGTGGCCGATTATTGGCATATTAAGGCGCCCCTTTCTTTTACCAAATTAGAAAATCGTTTTTCAGGGCTCACTGTTTCCGAGGTAAAATTAAAATCTAAGCTTCGGAAAAACGCAAATTATTCGGTTCCGTGAGGGCGATGAGAATTCGCACATAAAAGTTTTCACTGCGAAATCCGAAATCAAGTCGAACACAAACTATTCCCAGCTATTGCTTACAAAAGCTACCCGTTTGCTATCGGGGCTCCAGGAAGGGGTATTAATACTACCCTGACCGCCATAAAAATAGGCAATCACTTTGGGCTCACCGCCCTCAACAGGCATTAGCCGCAGGTATACGTGTTTGTAAAACGGATGATCATTTGATTTCACTTCTTCTTTTAAAAACGATAAAAAAACGATCCATTTTCCGTCCGGAGAAATATGGGGAAACCAGTCGTGGAAATCGCTGTTTGTAACTGCCTGCTGATTTGTCCCATCGGCATCCATTTTCCAGATCTGCATGGTTCCGTTTCGTTCCGAATTAAAATAAATGTATTTTCCGTCCGGTGTGTATTCCGATCCGTCGTCAAGGCCTTTTGCTTCGGTTAATCGCTCTTCCTTTCCACCTGCGGCGGGGATCCGGTAGATATCGTATTCGTTGTTACGCATGGCCGTATAGGTTAGATATTTATTATCCGGCGACCATCCATGCAGGTAAGAAGGCCCTCTTGGGGTAATCTGCTTTGGCTCGCCTCCCGTTACCGGCACTGTATAAATGATTGAACCGCCCAGCGACTGCACCCCACTGCTGAGACCCAGCATTTTTCCATCAAAAGAAAGAACATGATCATTGTTATTGTTCTTCACCTGGCCGGTATTCAGCAGTTTCGGTTCCCGCGTTTGAAGATCCAATGTATAGATCAGGCCTTTACTGTTATAAATAAGCTGCTTGTTGTCCGGAGTCCAGTTCGGAGCCTGCAAAGATTCGTGAGATGAATAAATGATTTCTCTTTTGCCACTGAACACATCCAGGATTTCGATATTACTGCCGAGGTACTGACGGTACTGAACCAACGTATCCGGAGCCGGAATCACAAGCCGGACATTGCTGAAAATACCCGTTTCCAGAACATCCTGATTGTGCGATCCTACAAACAGACCCACCAGCAATTCATCACCCAGGTCGATATTGGCCACTTCTACGGTGGTATAGGGTTCGCCGAAGCGCGCAGCCCGCATGATATAGGTATTTCCTTTGCGTTCAAGTTCCAGAACCCCGGCGTGAGTAAGCGCCATTTTGCTTTCCATGGTTTGCCCTGATTTTTCTTTCCGGTATTGCAAGGAACTGAGCCCATCGCCGTGTACAACCGCACTAACATGCGCCGCGTTTGAATCAGTGCCTACTCTTGCCATCCAGCCTATCTTACGGTGTTCATCGACTCCTTTCCAGCCGGCAAAATCCGCCCTGCAGGTTACAATGAAATCGCCTTTAATTTTTTTCCAGGCATAGTGAAATTCATCCCGATCATTCCAAACATTGTAACCGGAACCGGAAATTATATATTGCTGCGTTTTGGGAATATAGGTTGCAGCGCCGGGGATAAGAACCCGGCCAATATCGGAGGCGGACGAAAAAACACCCAGTTCCTGTGCACGGGCCCAGGATAATGGAGATAAAAACAGAATTACCAGAAGCGGAAAACGAAAATCGGCAGGAATGGCTCGCATGCAGTTAGAATTTAGAATAAAATCAGATCAGCGTTTCTGAAGTTATAAAAATCCGCCGGGTTTTACCAGAGCTGCCAAAAGCCTTTTATGAGGCAGCAAGAAAAAAATCAAGTTTTTGTTAATTTTTTTGGTTTCTAAAACCAAACTCCCCTATCTTCACGGCGCAAAAAAAAAGCCACTGTAGAAACAGTAGCCGTCTAACGATTGCTTGCCATATGAAAAAAAGGTAATAATAAATTTTGTTGCCTTTCGGCTGAACAGGTGTTTAACGATTCTCTTGCCTCCCGGTTGCTGCCATTTTGTTTTTCCCGTTCTGTAGAACAAATATAGAAAGACATTTCATGCCGTTCAGACCAATAATATTGGCATATCATTACGCCAAAAAGGGTCAATAAGTCCTGAAACCCTTTACGGCACTGGATTTGTTCAGAATTTTAGCATTATGCCCAATCGATTTTCAGATACATTATTTCAATTGGTTCACTCGCTCGAAAAGTCGGAAAAAAGACATTTTAAACTTTATATCAAACGAAATTCCTCCAAAGAAGATCTTAAGATCGTTCAGCTTTTCGACGCCCTCGATAAAATGTCGGAATATGATGATAAGCTGGTCTTAAAAAAGCTTCCGGGAACGGAAAAGCCACAGCTTTCGAATCTGAAAACCCATTTGTACAAACAACTGTTAGCAAGCTTACGCCTGCTAAAAAGGGCCGACAATCTGGATCTGGAACTGAATGAACAACTCGACTACGCGCGGATTCTGTATTATAAGGGTTTGTATCTTCAAAGTTTAAAGATCCTCGATAAGGTAAAAGAGGCCGCACACCTGTATCACCAGGATACGATTCTGATCCAGGTGATTTCGCTGGAAAAAAAGATCGAAACACTTCATATTACCCGCAGTTTACAGGAAAAGGCCGATAATCTCGCCATTGAAGCCAATGAGGTGCATGAGCGCCGGAAACTGATCAACCAGCTTTCGAATCTGGCGCTGCGACTTTATAGCTGGTACGTAAAAAACGGGCATGCGCGAAACGAAAAAGATGAAGAAAACGTCAAGGCCTTTTTTCGTGAAAACATTCCGCAAAACGCCCTGGAACATGCCGGCTTTTATGAAAGATTATACCTGTACCAGAGCTATTGCTGGTATGCGTTCATCCGGCAGGATTTCCTGATGTATTACCGCTATACGCAGAAATGGGTAGATCTCTTTAGTGCAGAACCGGCCATGATTGATGTAGAAACCGGACATTATATCAAAGGCCTGCATAATCTTCTGAATGCGCATTTTGACCTGCGCAACTATGTGCAAATGGAAATCACCCTGAAAAAATTTGAAAAATTTGCCCGATCGAAGATCGTTCAGCACCACGATAATTTTAAAGTACAGGCATTTGTTTACGAATACAGCGCAAAAGTAAACCAACACCTCATGCAGGGCACCTTTAAGGAAGGCCTGGCGCTGGTTCCGGAAATTGAATCTAAACTAAATGAATATGCGCTTTTTTTAGATAAACACCGGATTTTGGTTTTCAACTATAAGATTGCAACCCTGTATTTTGGCAGTGGCGATTACAATACTTCCATAGATTATCTGCAAAGAATTATAAACGATCATGCCGATATGCGGAACGATCTGCAGTGTTATGCCCGGCTGCTACATCTGCTGGCTCATTTCGAATTGGGGAACTCAAGCCTGATGGAACCTCTTACCAAATCGGTATACCGGTTTATGGCAAAAATGGAGAACCTGACGGTGATCGAGGAAGAAATGTTTAAATTTCTCCGGACCTCCTTTCATGTGTCGCGGCACAAAATGCGTCAGGAACTGGAAATATTTCTGCAGGATATAAAACACCTGGAAAAAAACCGCTTTGAAACCCGGGCATTTGCCTATCTGGATATTATTTCATGGGTGGAAGGGAAAGTCTATCAGAAACCCATGAGCGAAATTATTCATACCAAGTACAAACAGGCCCGAAAACGCCGTTATAAACGCGGATCCGGACATTAAGCAAGTACCGCTTCCCTGGCCAGTTTCTCCAGCACTTCATCGCGGTAAACAGTGGGCAATTCCTGTTCAGCCAACTCAAGGATGGCATGATAAACATAGGAAGGCGCCGTCTGACGAACTTCCTCCAGCCATTGCAGCAATTCAGATTTATTCAGGCCCCGGATCATCCAGAATGCAATAACTTCTTTTTCCATGGCAGAATAATTATCCTGGATTTTACGATGGATGTTCCGCAGTTCAGGATCGGAATATTTTTTCCAGATTACCGTACTTAACAGGGACTCTTCCAGTTCCATCTGGCCGATCGCCGTTGAAAGGAAATGACGGAAGGATACTGCCAGCGCTGATCCGGCCATGATCCGGTCGGGTTGCGAAACGGCTTGAGCAGATATATTGACCACATGGATCAGATGATCACCGCGAGTCATTAAATCGGAATTGCTTTTTTTTATTTGGTCAACAGCTTCTTTAATACCCAATGGCTGAAATAGATATTCCATTTCGTAAGCCGCCTGTTTCCGGAAAATAAATTGAATTTCACGAATTCGGTTTAGGAGTGATCTGCAGCCAGTGGTTCCGGAGAAATCGATCTGCTGCAATTGCAGGGCCGTTTCGTATAACATGGCACGCAGGGCCTTGTGAATAAATGTGAGATGGTTGTAACGGTTCATAAGTCTGGTTTAATTAGGGCACAAATATGCCCGGATATTAAAGCGGGTCAAAACAATTTATGGATGAACGGAAGAAAGGTTTTGATGAATTGTGGGATCACGCCAAAGATTCGTTAATTATCGCGGGCTTTTATACATTAACAGAATCGCTATTCTTTTCCAAAAGGCTTTCAAGTAAATTTAGGAAAAGGTGTTTTATGAAACGATCTCTACTCCTTCTTTCCGTTTCCATTCTTTTAATCACATCTTTCGGCTGCAGAAAAATCATCGGTCCCCGGGAGGATCGGCTGGAAGGAAACTGGCAGCTAAAATACATCGAACGCAAGCATCTCTTAAACTGGAAAGACGTTACAAACCGGTATGAAAACGGCATTTTTACATTCTTTGATGATGGAGCTGCCAGCTACCGGGATGATCTCGGGGATATGAACGGAATCTGGCAGATCCGCACGGTTTCAGAAGGCTATTATGATGAAGATGGGAGCTGGCGGAACGATAGCCATTTCCGGTTTACGCTCCGGCTTTACAATTATGCTGATAACCGGATCCTTGACCTGGAATTTGATGTATTCCGATGGAAAGGCCGGAATCGATTTGTGGCACTTTACGATACACCCACCTATACCTACCGCTATGATTTTCGCCGGCGGTAACTTGTAAAGCATTCTGGTTTTACCAAAAACAGTATCTTTTGTCAAAAAAGAAGATGGAAAAGAAAACCGGCGCCGTTAGCTGGCGCGATCTGACAGTAGCGGATGCAGATGAAATCAGCCAGTTCTATGCTGAAGTAGTGGGATGGCAAATTGAACCGCTTAGTATGGGTGATTATAAAGATTATGTAATGAAAACTCCTTCGGGTGAAGGCGTGGCGGGCGTATGCCATGCCAGGGGCGTAAACCAGGGCCTGCCGCCGCAATGGCTGATCTACATAACAGTTGATAACCTGGATGAAAGTCTGAACAAAGTAAAAGAACTGGGAGGCCAGGTTTTAGGAGAAAAGCGGTCGATGGGGCCTTCCGGGTTCTACTGCCTGGTGCAGGATCCCGCCGGTGCCTATGTGATGCTTTGCGGGTAAACAGATTAAGTGGATTCCCCGCCCGAATAAGCAAAAAAACTTAGTGATAAAATATATTTTATTGACTGTAAAATTTTCAGCGCCTGTTTCCAGTTATTAGTGAAATATTCGTATGAAACCTTTTACATATTTAATTCCCGTTTTTGAACTGCCGGTTAACCAGCAGGAAGACGAAGATTCTTCTGTTTTCAGAACCGACTTCTGAGTTTGTGCCAATTCCGGCTCGTTTTAATCCTAAATCGCAAAAAGCCGGTATTTGAATGGTAAGTATAAACAGAAATGAATGCATCTCATAATCTCTCTGGTATAATTTAAATTATCAGGGAGATTTTTTATTTCAAAAGCATTTGGTTTCCGGGTATGTATTCAGTGGGCCTCGGAAGAAA
>JAEZAY010000005.1 GCA_023427575.1 Bacteroidota bacterium
CGGGGCTCATAAGTTTGTTTAAAAGGTGTATCTGGAGCTGCCTTCATGCCACACCTGTTCCATTTTTCAAACAGCATTCAGCAAAAAGAAAGTTACAGAAATATTATTGATCTCCGATTGATGTTCAATCTAAATCCGAATCGCTGGATTTTATTTCAATTCATTGCTTCAGATGCCGGTGCCGGAACCTGAAAAAAACCGGCACCCGTTTATTGAAAAACCCGGAACAGGTCCGGGTTCATTTTTTTAAATCAGAGACGGGAGATTTATAAATTGATCGAAACCATTGACAGGGCGCTGATCACATCAGGATTTCGATTGATTTTTTACAGCGTTCAAAGATCTCATCGTCGCTTAGGAGTTCGGGTTTGAAACGTTCACCAATTACTTTTTCATACAGTTCAATGTATCGCAGGCTGATGGTCTCAATCCATTCTTTCGACATGGCAGGAACTTTTTGCCCCGGCTTACCCATAAAATCATTTTCTATCAGCCATTCCCGAACAAATTCCTTGCTTAGCTGTTTTTGTTTTTCGCCTTTCGCCTGTCTTTCATCAAATCCATCCATATAGAAGTACCGCGATGAATCGGGGGTATGAATTTCGTCCATCAGGTAAACTTCAGATCCATAACAGCCGAATTCATACTTGGTATCCACCAGAATGAGCCCGCGTTTGGCCGCGATCTGTTTACCTCTTTCAAACAACTGGTATGAATATTTTTCGATGGTATCCCAGATTTCGGGGCTTACGATTTTCTGCGCCAGGATCTCTTCCTTGGAAATGTCTTCATCATGCCCTTTTTCTGCTTTTGTAGAAGGGGTGATAATAGGACGGTAAAAGAAATCATTTTCTTTCATGCCTTCCGGTAGTGCAATTCCGCAAAGTTCTTTTTTTCCCGACTGATAGGTACGCCATGCATGGCCGGTCAGGTTTCCTCTCACCACCATTTCAATCCGGATCGGTTCACATTTATAACCAACCGAAGCAACCGGTGCCGGAACATCGGCAAGCCAGTTGGGGCAGATATCTTTGGTGGCTTTCAGCATGTAAGCAGCAATTTGATTTAAAACCTGTCCTTTAAATGGAATGGGTTCAGGAAGAATAACATCAAACGCAGAGATCCGGTCCGAAGCAACCATGATTAGCCAGTTGTCTGCAATTGTATATACATCGCGCACTTTACCCTGATAAAAACGCGTCTGATTTGGAAAACGGAATTCTTTCATACCCCGAATATACATTCAACTTTAAAATGAAAATCAAGCCAGAAAGATTCTCTAAAAATGAAGTTTAATCAGTTTAATATCCGGATTATTAACACTACATTAGAATAACAGTTTTTGCCTCGCTAACGATAAAACTTCCCATATGCAAAAGTCTTCGCGGTTTAATCTGTTTTTTGGTTTTTTCCTTAGTTTATCTCTTTTTTCGTATGCACAAAATGTAGTAATTACCGGTAACGTTCGAAACAGGGACAATAATGAATTTTTGCCCGCGGTTTCCGTTACCCTAAAAGGTTCCAGTTCCGGTTCATTCACCGATGAACGGGGAAATTTCAGAATAGTGACGGCACTGGCACCTCCCTTTACACTCATTGTATCATCCATTGGATATGAAACGCAGGAGATCCCGGTTTCAGATCCCGGATCAACACTAAACATCAGTCTTGTTCCCGCATCCACACTCGGATTAGAAGTTGTGGTATCGGCAAGCCGGGTTCCGGAACGGATTCTGGAATCACCGGTTTCAATTGAAAGAATGGGAGCCCCCCAGGTTCGTGCTTCTGCAGCGCCCAGCTTTTACCAGGGCATTGCCAATTTTAAAGGGGTAGATATGACCACTTCCAGTATTACATTTAATACGATCAGCACCCGCGGTTTTAATGGAAGTGGTAACCTTCGTTTTAATCAGCTGGTAGATGGGATGGATAACCAGGCACCGGCATTGAACTTTGCGGTAGGTATAATCGTTGGTCCTACAGAACTGGATATCGACAATATTGAGCTGTTGCAGGGCGCTTCTTCAGCATTATATGGCCCCGGGGGCATGAATGGTACGCTGCTTATGACCAGTAAAAATCCCTTTAAATACCAGGGTTTAAGCGTTCAGGTGAAACAGGGCGTAATGCATGTAGACGAAAGCCAGCGGGGCATCTCCCCATATTACGACTGGTCGCTTCGGTATGGAAAAAAGATCGGTGAAAAATTCGCCTTTAAAATCGGCGGCCAGTTTATCAGTGCGAAAGACTGGCAGGCAAGTGATACCCGGAATCTTGCCCGGAACAATGTGTTTAGCGCTGTTAAGCCCGGAACGAGGCAAACAGATCATAATTATGATGGCATTAACGTGTACGGTGATGAAGCCAGCGCCAGTATGAACAGTTTTGCTCAGGTAGCCGTGGCCCAAAATCTTCCACTGATTCGTGCAGGAATCGGCCAGGTGCTGGGTGCTCCTCCAAGCGATGCACAATTAAATGCGATCCTTACCAATCCGGGATTATATATTCCAAATATTCCACAAACGCAACAGTTGCTGGGTGGAATTCAACAGCTCCAACCTTTTTATCTTGGCCTGCAAAATCAGGTTTTTGGAACCAATGATCTGGTAAGCCGTACCGGTTATGCCGAACGCGATATGGTGGATTATGATGCTTTCAGTTTAAAGCTTAATGTCGGCGCCTATTACAAGATCACCGATGATATTGAAGCATCGCTGCTGGGCTACTGGGGAACGGGAACAACGGTTTATACGGGTGCCGACCGGTACTCGCTGAAAAACTTCAAACTGGGCCAGTACAGGGCTGAAGTTAGAGGAAAAACCTGGTATCTGCGGGCCTATACAACGCAGGAAAATTCGGGTGATTCGTACACGGCAACAACAGCGGCCGTGGCGGTGAACAGTTCCTGGAAAAGCAACCAGAACTGGTTTGCACAGTATACCGGAAATTTCAGCGGTGCGAAGCTGATGGGCGCTTCTGATGAGCAGGCTCATGCGGCTGACAGAGCTGCGGCCGAAACGGGCCGGCTTTTACCGGGAACAGATGGTTTTAAGCAGGCTTTTAATACGGCGATCACAACCGATATTAAAGATGGCGGTGCGCGCTTCGCCGATAAATCAAGTTTATACCATTACGAAGGCCAGCTGAACCTCAGCGAATATACGAAGGTGGTAGATGTACTGGTGGGCGGTAACTACCGAACCTATCGCCTCAATTCGCAGGGAACCATATTTGTAGATACGTCCGGTCCGATCAATATCAACGAATACGGGGCTTTTATCCAACTGCAGAAGCCCTTCTTTAATGATGTGCTGAAGCTGACCGCTTCCGGCCGCTACGATAAAAGCATGAATTTTAAAGGCAGGTTCACACCCCGGGTTACTGCTTCCATTCGGGTGGCCCCGGATAATAACTTGCGCTTATCATTTCAAACAGCCTATCGCTTTCCTTCCACTCAGGATCAGTACATCAATCTGAACACTCCGGGCAGCCGCCTGATTGGTGGTCTGGCTTCTTTCCAAACCTTTTTCAATTTTACCAATAACCCGGTTTATACGGCTGAAAGCATTGGCGCCTTCCGGGCATCTATTGCTGCCGGAAATCCAAATCCCGCGCTCTTAAAACAGGCTGAATTCAGAACTCTTAAGCCGGAATCAGTAAACAGTTATGAGTTCGGTTACCGGGGACTGTTATCAAAAAGGTTACTGGCTGATGCATATGTGTATTATAGCGAGTACAAAGATTTTATTGGCCGGGTGGCAGTGGGCCGCGCAGTTGCGGGCGGAAATATTGCCAATCCCCTTGCCAGTGAGAACTATTCTTATCCGGTCAATACCGACAATTCTGTGAAAGCGATCGGATGGGGTGTGAGCCTTGACTATCAGCTTGGCATGGGCTTTAACGCGCGGGTTAATATTTCCGGCGATCAGTTGAACAATGTGCCCGATGATCTGGTAACCTTTTTCAACACGCCAAAGCTTCGCTATAATCTGGGTTTGGGCAATGAATCGATCGCAAAATCAAACTGGGGTTTTAACCTGCTCTGGAGATGGCAGGACGAAGTTGAATGGCAGGGTACATTTGGTACGGGCTTAATAGATGCTTACAGCACTTTTGATGCACAGGTAAGCTACCGGATTCCAAAAATTAAGAGCATGGTTAAAATTGGAGGATCCAATATCCTGAACAAATATTATACAAGCGCATTCGGTAACCCATTAATCGGGGGCGTGTATTATGTAAGTTTTGGATACAATGTATTCTGATAAACAGACCAGGCAGAAATTAAAAAAGGGAAGTGATGAGCATCCCTTTTTTAATACCGTCTCTGATCTTTTAACAGAACCATTATTAAAATCAGGATTCCGTTGGTGGATATTGTTCAGCCTGGTTTATACATCGGGCTTATACGTTAAACCGGAAATGCATTACATCGCCGTCTTTCACAATATATTCTTTGCCTTCGATGCGAAGGCGGCCATTTTCGCGGCAGGCAGCCTCTGATCCATAAGCGATAAAATCTTCATAGGCGATCACTTCTGCTTTAATAAACCCTTTTTCAAAGTCGGTATGAATCACACTGGCGGCCTGCGGCGCTTTCCATCCTTTATGAATGGTCCATGCACGCACTTCCTGTACGCCGGCAGTGAAGTAAGTGTACAGGTCGAGCAAAGTATAAGCCGAACGGATCAGGCGGTTAAGCGCCGGTTCGGTCATTTTGTATTCTTCCATAAACAATTGCTGATCGGCGGGATCCTCCATTTCAGCAATCTGCTGTTCGATGCTGTTGTTCATGACGATCACCTGCGCATTTTCCTCTTTAACGGAAGCAATCAGGGCTTCCGAAAACCGGTTGCCGGTATGCATGGAAGGCTCATCCACATTGGCTACATATAAAACCGGCTTTTCAGTAAGCAAGAACAGGTCGGCGATGGCATTATAATCCTCTTTCGACAGATCCAGCGAGCGAATGCTTTTACCCTGCTCCAGGTGTTTTTTGCAGCGAAGCAGTACTTCAAATTCGTTTTTGATTTTGGCATCGCCGGTGCGGGCCTGTTTCTCAACTCTTGAGATCTTTTTCTCAACACTGTCGAGATCTTTAAGCTGAAGTTCCGTATCGATGATTTCTTTATCACTAACCGGGTTGATCGCTCCTTCATCGCGGAGGATATTTTCGTCCTCAAAACATCTTACTACATGGATAATAGCATCCACTTCGCGGATATTGGCCAGAAACTTATTTCCAAGACCTTCGCCCTTGCTGGCGCCACGCACCAGCCCGGCAATATCTACGATCTCGATCTGGGTAGGAACGGTGCGATTCGGCTTCACCAGTTCGGCCAGTTTATTCAAACGATCGTCGGGTACATCTACCAGCCCTACATTTGGTTCGATGGTGCAGAACCGGTAATTGGAAGCCTGCGCTTTGGCGCTGTTGCTCACCGCATTGAATAAAGTAGATTTTCCTACATTCGGCAACCCGACTATTCCCGCTTTTAAAGCCATTCCTGATTGTTTTTAGAAATTTATTTCTCCGGAGAAATATAAAAAAATTAGCCGCCCTTAAGCGGCCTGTTATTTTTCGGGTGCAAAGATAGGCGCGATTTTCAGGATTTCGGTTTAGATTTTCAATTAATCCGGAATCTTTAAGGAAGGCCCCGGTTCAAACGGGGATTAGCCTTTAAAGACTAAGGATGATTTTGACAAATTTCAGGGCTGCGATTCGGGATTTTCCGCAATGAATAATACATTTACCGGATGATTATCAAAAGAATCTGAATCCTGTTCCCAATTTAAAAATCCACCAATGGTTCTGAGCTATATCTGGCTTTCGTTTTTCCTGCTTGCTTTTTTGATTGCCGCGATCCGGTGGATGTTTTTTTCGGACGGGGAAATTTTCCGGGTACTGGTGGATGGGATTTTTAAAGCGGCAAACGATGGTTTTGAGATCTCGCTGAACCTGGTGGGCTTGATGGCCCTGTTTCTTGGATTTATGAAAATCGGGGAGCGGGCCGGCGCCATTAACTTTTTATCGCGGATTGTGGCCCCTTTTTTCCTGCGGCTCTTTCCAGAGATTCCCAGAAATCATCCTTCCATTGGCCATATGATCATGAATTTTTCGGCCAATTTGCTGGGGCTTGACAATGCCGCCACGCCATTTGGTCTGAAAGCCATGGAGAGCCTGCAGGAACTGAATCCCGATAAAGACAGGGCCAGCAACGCCCAGATCATGTTTCTGGCGCTTCATGCCAGCGGGCTTACCCTGATCCCGGTTAGTATTATTGCCATGAGGGCTTCCATGAAACCACCCGCCGAACATCCCACCGATATTTTTATACCCTGTATGATTGTAACATTTGTAGCAACCATGGCCGCGATGATCGCTGTTTCCATCAAACAACGGATCAACCTGCTACAGCCTGTTATCATCGCCTGGGTGCTCGGAATTTCATCCCTCATTGCGGCACTGGTCTGGTACCTCACTTCCTTATCGCAGGAGAATTTGCTGGGTTTTTCCATTACCTTAAGCAATGGTTTGATCCTGCTGATTTTCCTGGTCTTTCTTTTGGGCGCAATGTGGAAAAAGGTGAATGTGTTTGAAGCGTTTGTGGATGGGGCGAAAGGAGGATTTGAAATAGCCGTGCGCATAATACCCTACCTGATTGCCATGCTGGTGGCGATCAGCGTGCTGCGAAATTCCGGAGTGTTTACTTATATCATCGATGTGTTTTCGGCCTTTTTTAATTTATTTGGAATAAATACCGAATTCGTTGCGGCTTTGCCTACCGCATTGATGAAGCCACTGAGCGGAAGCGGGGCCCGCGGAATGATGGTGGAAGCCATGAATACCCATGGCGCGGATTCTTTTGTAGGCAGACTGGCTTCTATATTCCAGGGAACCAGCGATACCACCTTTTATGTGGTGGCTGTTTATTTTGGAGCCATCTCGGTAAAAAATACCCGTTATTCGATTCCGGTAATGCTGATTGCCGACTTAGTAGGAGTGACCACCGCTATTTTTGTAGCCTTTATATTCTTTCATTGATTGAAACAATTGCGGCGACCCGTGAGCGTTGTTATATGGATTGAATGCT
>JAEZAY010000033.1 GCA_023427575.1 Bacteroidota bacterium
CATTCTTATTATGCTTTGCTTTTCTTATATGCTTTGCGGGAATATAGAAAGTAAACGTAATGTGCAAACGTGAAATCTAAAAACGGACAGTCAGCTTCTTCGAGTTGAATGAAAACCCGGAGTTGGAGTCGATGGCTGAAGTCTGTAGTTCTTAGGGGCAACCATTCTTATTATGCTTTGCTTATACGCTTTGCGGGAATATAGAAAGGAAACGTAATGTGCAACGCCACTTGTAAAATAGGCATATGAATCTCTGAGCAGCATTAAGAGATTTCGGTTTTATGTTAGCGTTATATGCTATACCCGTCATTCCCGGTCAGCGATGGTTATTTTTATTTTTCTATCTGTCAGATATGATTTTATTTCCGGTTTCTAATAAAACTACTTTTTATTAATTCAATTTTAATCCTTACATATATTATTGTATCATTTTATATCCAGGCGAATTATTGAAATGAGGGAATCTTTTTTTTGTTAAAAAGAATTAACACCATACTTTAGTCTTCCTGTTGGATCAGAAAAATGGATTAAACAGATCTGGTTTTAAACGAACGATTGCCTAACCAATACAATGCTATATGAAAAGAACCGAATGGTTATTAATGACCAGTAATGAACCGCCCGATTTATTTTCTTCCCGATTTTCAGTTTCAAAAACCTATTGTTCCAATTCACTAAAATCGTAGCGATATGATTGAAAGTTACTTTCGCATTTCACCACTGCGCAGAACCTGGTGTATCTCCGCCTGCCTGCTTCTCTTTTTTTATTGCCTACCTGCAAAATCGATTTCGCAAACCGAAACCGATGATCAGGTCACCATTAGCGGGGTTGTCCGCGACCGTGCGGGAACCTTCCTGTCGAGCATTTCCGTATTCGTAAACGGCACCAACCGCGGAACCGTAACCGATGCCAAAGGCGAGTTTACGCTTCGTGCATACCGCACCGATAGCATCGCCGTTTCTTCCGTTGGTTACGAATCGCAACTGCTGCCGGTGGGTAATGACCGCGTATTCTACATCACCCTGGACGCAAATGAAGGTTCGCTGAATGATGTTGTGGTGGTGGGCTTCGGCCGCCAGCGTAAGATCAGCGTGGTGGGTGCACAATCAACACTAAATCCGGAAGAATTGAAGCTGCCCGTTGCCAATATCAATACAATGCTGGCAGGACGTATTGCCGGCGTGGTAGGAGTGCAGAGATCGGGGCAGCCCGGTCGAAACAGTGCCGATATCTGGATCCGCGGGATCTCCACTTTTGGGGGCGGATCATCGGCGCCTCTTATCCTGGTAGATGGAATCGAAAGATCCATTAACAATATCGATCCTCAGGACATTGCTTCTTTTACCATCCTCAAGGATGCGGCCGGTACCGCAGTATACGGGGTACGGGGCGCAAACGGCGTGATGCTGATCACTACAAAAACCGGTAAGGTTGGCAAGCCCAGGGTGAGCGTGGACTACAGTGAAGGTTTGATAACATTCACCAAGATCCCTGAAATGGCGGATGCAAAAACTTATATGGAAGCCGCCAATGAATCATTCACCACAAGAGGTCAGTCGCCAAAATATTCCGACGATTATATCCAGCGTACGCTTTCCGGAGAAGATCCTGAATTGTATCCGAATGTAGACTGGTTCGATGCTTTATACCGGGATTTTGGTCATGTTCGCAGAGCCAATGTTAATGTAAGCGGTGGTTCGGACTTCCTTCGTTACTATGGTTCCGTTGGTTATTATGACGAAACCGGTTTGCTTGAAACCGACAAGTTACAGAACTATAATTCTGATCTGCGTTTTAAGCGGGTAACGGTTACTACCAACGTTAACATGAATATCACAAAAACCACAAAACTGGATATCGGTATCCGCGGATTTTTCACCAACAATAACCTTCCTTCCATTGCCACCAACGAAATCTTTAATTCGGCAATGACAACACCGGCCACTGAATATCCGCTGGAGTATACCGGAGGTTTTGTTCCCGGCAAAAATCCAAACGGCGGGTTTCGTAATCCATGGGCCGATCTGACCCGCAGGGGATATTCAACCGAATTTCAGAATTCGGTGAATTCAAATCTTCGCTTAACCCAGGATCTTTCTTTCCTGGTAACCGGTCTTACTGCCAGCACCATGTTTGCGTTTGATGCATTTAACGGGGTTAATATTTCCAGAAGCAAAAGAGAAGATACATACGCACCCGATGCCAACAACCCAAGAAATCCGGACGGTTCCCTGAACCTGCGAAGAACCTTCACCGGAAGCGGCAACTACCTGAGCTTTGGAAGATCCAATTCGGGCAATCGCCGCTTTTATTCTGAAACATCGGTAAACTACGACAACCGCTTTGGTAAACACCGGGTAGGAGGTCTTGCACTGTTTTACACAGATGATTACATGAATCAGTTTGCCGATAATTTCACATCGTCTATCCCTGAACGTTATCTTGGTCTCGCTTCAAGAGTTACCTACTCTTACGATGACCGGTATTTTATTGAAGGCAACCTCGGTTATAATGGTTCGGAACTGTTTACACCGGAAAACAGGTATGGTACATTTCCGGCTTTTGGCCTGGGATGGGTGGTATCGAACGAAAAATTCTTTGCTCCTGTTAAGGAGGCAATCACTTACCTGAAGTTTCGCTATTCCGATGGTTTAACGGGGATTGGAAAAATTGGTGGAAGAAGATTTGCCTACCTGACCACTGTTGATGATAATCAGAACGGATACAGATTCGACCGGAATTTCAATTACAATAACGGCATTAACGTAACTGAATACGGCGCCGTGGCTGTTTGGGCCGAATCGAGAAAACAGGATCTTGGTATAGAGATTAAGTCATTCAACGACCGGCTTTCACTGATTGTGGATTTATTCAAAGAAAGAAGATCCGGAATTTTCCTGCAAAGGCAGTCTATTCCTATCTACATGGGACTTAACAGTCTGCCATACGGCAACCTGGGGGAAATTGAAAACAAAGGAGTTGATGCGACCCTCGAATACAATGGCCAGATTGGCAATGTAAACCTGAATTTGCGTGGAAATATCACCTACAATAAGGATATCATTTTAGAAAATGATCAACCAAAACAATTGTACGACTGGATGGACAGAACCGGTCATAATATTCTTGGCAGATGGGGATATGTTGCTCAGGGCCTGTTTACCAATCAGCAGGAAATTGACAATAGTCCGGTTCCTGGCGATCGCTCCCGGATTATGCCCGGTGATATAAAGTACCAGGATTTAAACGGAGATGGATTGATCAACAACTACGACAGAACCTATATTGGTCGCGGTGATGTACCCAATCTTATTTTCGGTTTCGGATTTAATGTAGCCTACAAAGGATTTAATCTGGGCGCCCTGTTTACGGGTCAGAGAGGCGCTGACATCATGCTTCGCGGCGAAGGTATTTACCCCTTTGCGAACGGCGCAGGTCTTTCCAATGTATTCAGTAATATCACCAGCCGCTGGCAGGAAGGTAAAAACAATGACTATGTTTTTTATCCGCGGCTGGCAAATGGCGAAGACAGAAATCTGAACAATACCCAGGAAAGCACATGGTGGCTTC
>JAEZAY010000078.1 GCA_023427575.1 Bacteroidota bacterium
GCATTACCCAGGCAGGCGTTAATCCCGATGGTTATATCTCGGTAATGAATACGCTGTTAAAAGAAAAAGGACTGGAAGGAAATTATGAATTAATTGGCGCTGGCATCGGGGGCAATAAAGTGTATGATCTGTATTTAAGAATGGAAGACGATGTGCTGAGTAAAAATCCCGATATAGTAGTAATCTGGGTGGGCGTAAACGATGTATGGCATAAACAATCGAGCGGCACCGGCACCGATGCCGACAAATTTGAAAAGTTCTATAATGCGATCATTGATAAGTTTCAGGCTAAAAACATAAAACTCTTTTTGGTGACTCCGGCCGCCGTTGGCGAAAGAACGGATTTCAGCAACCAGCTTGACGGCGATCTGAATCGCTATTCCAACATCATCCGGAATCTTGCCAAACAGAAAAATTGCGGACTGATCGATCTGCGCAAGGCCTTCCTGCAGTATAATCTCGAAAACAATAAAGAGAATAAAGAAAGCGGAATTCTGACTTCCGATCGTGTACATCTGAACCCGGCGGGAAATCGTTTTGTAGCGGAAGAAATGATGAGAGAAATCGTCAGGAAATAAGAGTCTCTAAAGACCCAGAAAAAGATAAAATAGAAACAATTCTAAAACTTAATTTCTATTTTTCTGATAACCAGTAAATTGTGGCTGCAGCCATCCCAATTGGAACGCTCTGGGCGCAATTTGCTAAATTTGCGCAATGCAAATGAATGAAAAAAGAAAGCTTCGGGTTGCAATTCTTGACCTCTATGAAGGATATGCAAATGAGGGGATGCGCTGTATTCGCGAGCTGTTGGATCAATATGCGCTTAAAAAAGAGATTCTGCTGGAGCGCGATGAATTTGAAGTGCGTTTGAATCAGGAGCTACCAGGCCTTGATTATGATATTTACATCTCCAGCGGGGGTCCGGGTTCACCCATTGACAGCGAAGGAACCGAATGGGAAAAAAAGTTTTTCAACTGGATAGGGAGTGTATATGAATACAATCTGAATCCCGGTAACAATCTTAAAAAACATGTGCTGTTTATATGCCACTCCTATCAACTGGCCTGCCGGTATTTTCAGATAGGAAATGTTACGCAGCGAAAGTCCACCGCCTTTGGTGTGTTCCCGGTTCATCTTCTGAATGATGGCAGCGGAGAGCCGGTATTTAATGGATTAAACGACCCCTTCTATGCGGTCGATAGCCGGGACTTTCAGGTCATTCAGCCCGATCAGGCAAACATTGAGTCACTGGGTGCTTCTATCCTTGCGCTTGAAAAAGAAAGACCGCACGTTCCCCTGGAAAGAGCAATGATGGCGATCCGCTTCAATCCATATATGATCGGAACTCAATTTCATCCGGAAGCCGATGCGGAGGGAATGTCAATGTACCTGCAGCGGGAAGACAAAAAACGCAGTGTTATCGAGAATCACGGGTATGAAAAATGGCAATCGATGATTCAGCAATTGAATGATCCCGATAAGATCTGCTGGACATCCTCGCACGTGATTCCAAATTTTTTAGATACCGCTTTCAACCAGTACAATTTTGTAACTTCCTCCAACTAAATCAAGTTGGATGATCGAAGCCTTCCGCAAACGTTTCAACGACAGTTTTACTGAAGAAAAATACAAGCGCTTTTTAGAAAAGCTCAATGGCATCCATCCGGGTGCCATTGAATTTCGGGTGGCCGAAACCCCCGTTTTTGTTTCAAAGGATTTTGAGCGGAAGATGATTGGTGCCTGCGAATCGATTGTTGATCTTATTCTCGATCCCAAATTTAAAAGAATGACCGAACGCAGCATTCCGGAAGATCTTCGGGTACCGGGCGAAACGGATCGCTGTGAAATGATGGCCTTCGATTTCGGAATCTGCGAAAATGAAAATGGAGAGCTGGAACCACAGCTCATCGAAATGCAGGGCTTTCCTTCCCTTTTTGGATTCCAGGTTTGTTACCCCGAAATCATCGGCCAGGTTTTCGACCTGCCTTCTTCATTAAGTCCTTTTCCTAAAGGCCAAAACAAAGAAAATTTTCTCCGCGATTTCCGTGAAATTCTGCTTGGAGATCATAACGTGGAAAATGTGATTTTGCTCGAGATCAAACCCCATGAACAGAAAACCCGGATCGATTTTTATTGCACTGAAGATTATACCGGGATCAAACCGGTATGTATAACCGAATTGATCCGGGAAGGAAAAGATCTTTTCTACATGAGAGAAGGTGTAAAAACGCCCGTATACCGGATCTACAATCGCGTTATATTCGATGATCTGATCGCGCAGAAATCAGGTCTGGGCGAATTTGTTGATATAACCAGCGAGCTTAATGTAGAATGGGTTCCGCACCCAAACTGGTTTTACCGGATCAGTAAGTTTACCATACCCTTTATACACCATCCCTTTGTGCCGGAAACTTTTTTTCTGAACGAATTAAAACAGATCCCCGGCGATTTAAATGATTATGTACTGAAGCCTTTGTTTTCATTTGCAGGCAAGGGCGTGATCATTGATGTTGAACAAGCTGACCTGGACAATATCAGTGATCCCGAAAACTGGATCCTGCAAAAAAAAGTAAAATATGCGGAAGTTATTCAAACTCCCGATGAACCTTCAAAAGCCGAGATCCGCATGATGTATCTCTGGAAAAAAAATGAGCCGAGGCCCTACCCCGCTATCAACCTGGCAAGACTGAGTAAGGGCAAAATGATTGGGGTTCGGTATAACAAAGACAAGACCTGGGTGGGCGGATCGGTGGCTCTGTTTGAAAACAGTTAAGCCGGACTGCCGGCTACTAACCTTACAGTCCGGCTTAAATCCCTAGCCGCCGGAACTCATCCAGTCGGGACGAACCTCGCTGTCTTTTTGCCTGGTGATGATATTGATATTGATCACCCATTCGTTCATCTTATACAACATTTCCAGTTCCACTTTAAAATCACGGTACCGTCTGTCCATGGTTTTAAATACCAGTGTGCTCACAATAAAATCCATTTCTTCACGGGGCTGATCCAGATCGCCGTTGAGATAAAGCTTGCTGCCGTCAACCATACCGATCTGGCTGCCCTTTAGTTTTTTAAACAACAAACGATACTCTTTTGCAGCAGCTTCAAATTCTTCGGAGCGATACATCAGAGCCTGCCAGCTTGCGCTGGTATCGCGCACGGAATGATAGCGGCCAATCACGCAATATTCCGCGCCCGGAATATTTACGCGGGAAGCATAATGCTCATATTCCAGGTCGGCTTCCAGCAATTCACCTTCAATGTTTTTGTAGTTGTGCGGAAAATCGTGAAGGATGGTTTCAATGGCTTTCGAAAATTCAGGCGATGGTTTTTCAAACAGTTTAATTTGCGCAAAAAGCGGTTGCATTGCCAGCATGGCAAGCACGATGAAATAATTCTTCATTGGGTTAGATTTTGCGCAATTATAATACAATATTCGAATTGTGCATAATCAGTGGAGAATTTTTCGACGAAATGTTTTGATTATTAAAAAAATAAAATATAGTCGTGCGTTTACACAATAAACCGGTTATGATTTCATTGCAAAGCATTGTAATAATCATTAGTGTCCGGTTAATAATTTTCAATTTACCTGAAGCCTGTATCATAGCAGGTGACGAGCAATCATTGTAAAGAAGCCGTTCCACTTTTTTCAAAAAAAAGCGGAGCAAAAAAATCGGGCTCCGGAATAAATCCTAAAAATTGAAACTTCCGGCATAAGGGAATGTGCAAATGTGCCAATGTGCTAATGTGCAAATTCAAATCCGGACAGTTATATTCTTTAGCTGCGACTTGTTTTTATTTTACGCCGTCCGTTCCATTGCAAATTCGCACATTATCAAATTATCAAATTATCACATTTCCACATTGGCATTGCCTTCCGTTTCAATTTTCTTAACGGATTTCTTCCGAGGCCCAGAGAATACATTTTACCCGGACACCAATGATTCTGAAATTAGATCCTGAATAAAATTCTCCTTATTCCGACATATCGTTTTCGGTGATTGCCGTTGCTTCAATTTCGATGAGATATTCGGGGTCAATCAGTCCTTTTACTTCAATCATGGAAGTGCAGGGTCGAATTTCACTGAAAAATTCGCCATGGGCCCGGCCATACTCTTCCCAGCGCGAGATATCGGTGACAAACATACGCGTTCGCACCACATCTTTTAGTGATGCGCCGGCGTTTTCAAGAACCGCCCGGATTTTTTCTAAGATAAATTTCGTTTGCTCGTAAGCTGAATTGCCACCTACCAGATGGCTGTTTTGATCTGCGGCAACTGTTCCGGTAACTTCGATGGTATTGCCCACTTTAACCCCACGACTATAGCCGACTATATCTTCCCATTTAGCGCCGGATGAATAGTTTTGTCTGCTCATATCAATCAACTTTTATATTCAATATTTTCAGGTAAAATCAGCGCCTCACGCGTAAGCCGCAAATAAATTTGGGTAAGCGTAATCACGTCTTTCTGACAATATTCGGCGATGCGTTTAATGTCTTGCGAGTTCCAGTAAATATGTCCGACCATACTCCCGTCAATATCGTCTTTGGGCGTGGGAATTCCAAGCACGTGAGCCAGCAGGTTCAGAGAAGTATAACTTTTATAATCGCCGAATTTCCATAATTCCATCGTATCGAGATGGTTGACTTCCCAGGGCTTTTTTCCGCTTATGCTTAGAACAGAGGGGATGCAAACGTCGTTTATTACCATCCGGCGACAGAGATAGGGAAAATCGAACTCTTTTCCATTATGGCCGCAGAGATAACGGGTGGTATCTACCGACCATTTGGTGATCATGTCACAAAACCCTTTCAGGATCTCAATTTCATCCGTTCCCGCAAATGATTTGATCAGAAGTTTTTTTGAATCGCCACTGCCCGAAATAATGCCGCAGCTTATACACACAATTTTGCCGAACTCGGCATAAATGGCGCTCCTGCCATAAATTGTTTCCGGAGTCTGATCTTCCTTATTACGCAGGAGCTGTTCCGCTTTCCGGGTCCATAATTCTTTCCACCCATCGGGCAAAGCATCGTAAGATGGATATTGCGAAACAGTTTCGATATCGAGGAATAATATGGAGTGGAGCGGGAACATGGTGAATGTGATAATTGCAAAATTTG
>JAEZAY010000084.1 GCA_023427575.1 Bacteroidota bacterium
GTTCGAATCTTGCCGCCCCGACTAAAAGCCATCAACATCGTGTTGGTGGCTTTTATATTTTAGCTCCCTCATTTCACATAAAATCAGCGTATAGCCAGCTTCAGATACTTTCTGGCAGAAACCTGGATTGACTGATTCCGATTTTCTGGTAAACAAGACTTCTGTAGTATTTAAAGTCCCGCACCGGATAATGCTGCTTTTCCGGAACCGGTTTAGTCAATCCCTTACAAATTAAAAATCCAGCCTGGTCAGTGGGAAGATGAAATCAGCCATTCCTGACCGCGAATGGGTGAAAGGCATGATATTTTTAAATTTTTGCACAGATATGAAAAAACAGCAAAATATATTTGTCCTGATCATTTTTGCCACTGTCGCTTCCTGTGGCGGGGATAATACAGGATCAAATGTGGAAGCACCGGGTGCTGAAAAAAGCGCCAAAAGCAAAACCCTGGAAGCTGGTGCCGACCTTTTACAGGATAAAGGGCCGCTGAAAAAAATCAACGCCTACCTGAACGGTTTTCATTTTTACAATGGCAATATCGGCGCACAGATGGAAGCTCACCATTATGTTTCGCAGATTAACGAAGACATGTACCAGGCCATTAAGTATGATGGAAAAGGCGAAGACGCGAAAATCATGGGCGTAGAATATATCATTTCCGCCAGGCTTTTTGCCACGATCCCGGAAGAAGAAAAAAAATTATGGCATTCCCATCATCATGAAGTCAAATCCGGTACCCTCATTGCTCCGGGGATCCCGGAAATTGCGGAGCACGAGCTAATGGAAAAGCTTGTTTCCACTTATGGCAAGATCATTCATACCTGGCACACCGATCAGCACAGGAGCCTGCCCCTCGGCGCACCACAGGTAATGATGGGTTTTACAAAAGATGGCCAGCTTCGACCCGAATTACTCACGGAACGCGACAAGCGTTTCAAGATCTCATCGGAAGAAAAAAGAAAGAACCGCGCCGATATTCCTTTACCAAATATTGATCCTTTGGCCAATGCCTGGGAAAAAGGTGAAATCCGACAAATTGTTATTTCAGATCAGGCAGACAGCGCCCTTCATAAACACCAGGGACCGCCATCCCCTCCGAAAAAATAAAAACCAATTTTATGACCAGATCCATCCAGAACCAAGACAGGGTAAAAGAGGCAACACCTTCCTCTATTAATGAAAAAATAAACCGCGATACCTGGGAAAGGATTTCCCGGTATTCGAATAAAAGCCCTGAAGCTATTTCAGCCCGAATTAATGAACTGGAAAAAGAATGGGACATTGAACGATACCTCGGCGTGAACATGAGCAGCCTGGCAATCACCGGTCTTGCATTAGCCGCCCTCACAAAAAACAAAAACTGGAACATTCTACCGGCTGTGGTGCTGGGATTTTTCTTTCAGCATTCCGTGCAGGGTTGGTGCCCGCCGCTTCCTTTGTTGCGATCACTGAAAATTCGAACCAGCAAAGAAATTGAAGAAGAAAAGTATGCCCTGAAGATATTACGCGGCGACTTCAATAACCTCAACGATTCCACGCCTTCAATAGATGAGATTAAAAGGATAGTAAAAAGATAGACTTATTGATGCAGTTTGTTAGCAGTTCAATGGAATGGATCAGTGATAAAGTCATCATTTCTCATTAATCCCGGCAATACAAATTTTAAAAGTAAAGAAGGACCATGGCTGATGATCCTTCTTTATACATAGTTATCTGTTCCAGAATGCCGGCGGCTCTATTCCAAGTGACCGCAGATACACATAACCCTGGCCCCGATGGTGAATTTCATTGTCGATATAGTACAGAATGGTAGAAATGATGGTTCCTTCATACATGCCGAAAGCCATGATGGTTTCATGAAAACGCTCATCGGTTATTTCTGGCCAGAGTTCATTGATTTCCGAGGTAGCCCGATCCCATAATTCCATCACTTTTTCCCTGCTCCCGGCCCCGGATACTTCCTCATTCAACTCTTCCTTTGTTCCTTTTACAATTTGCCGGATTCCGGGAGCTGCAATGGCCAGCAGTTCCTGCACAATCGCTGCAAAAGGCCGCATCCCGCCAATGGAATATTCGAAATATTCTTTTTCCGGAAACGCCTCGATCACCTTCCGGGTTAAAGCCCGGTGGCCCTGCCAATGATCCAGTAATTCCCGGGAACTGATAACTGTTTTAAGCTGATTTCCTGCTGTCGTAGTACTCATTGTTAACTTTTTATGTGATAATTTGTACAAACCTACACGTGGCCACTGACAACAGTATGTCAGCAGGATTTTTACGGCTAACAAAATTTTTTAGACTTATAAGGTACAGACCCGGTCCCGCTTTAATAAAACTTAATTCATTACATCCTGTTCCACCTTCGAAAGGATGCGTTTAGCAATTTCAGCAACAATCTCATTCAGTTCCACGGGCTCAATAATTTCGGCATGTTCACCAAAGTAAATAAACCAACGGGCAAAATTCGAAAGCGAAGCGCATAAAAAGGTCATCCGGATCATGCTATCCACGCGTTCCTCTCCTACATAGCCGTTATAATATTTTTGTTCGCCAAAATAACGGGCCACCGCCGGATCAATATCGATCACGATTTTATGTAATTTATTTTGCCGGGTAACTTCGCAAAGAAAACTGGTAAGAGGCGGATGGGTCTTTGTGATCTTTTCTGAGCTGATTATGATCTTGCTGATCTTATCGGTCCTGAAATTCCGGTAATCGTTCCTGAGCCTGCAAAAAGCCACCAGATACCAGTTATTAACCTGGTAGTAAATTCCCACAGGTTCCACCTGCCGGCGCAGGGACTCATTTTTTTCAATAGAAGTATGATCAATTTCGATCATCAGCGAAGCACTAATCGCCTTCAAAATTTTAGCCAGATGTAACTCAGCTGGTTTTTTATATACTATGGAAGGATGTTGCACTACGGCAATATGCGCGTCGATCTCCTGCAGGTGATCCTTTTCCGAAAGTCTCAATACCGCTTTAATCTTATCCAGCGCGGAGCTGTAATGTCGTGAAGAGGTTTCATCACTCATCGATTGCATCAACTTGGAAGCGGTAAGCAAGGCGGAAGTTTCGTCTTCGTTGAACATGACCGGAGGAAGTTTGTAACCATCCATCAGCCGATATCCCAGTCCGGCTTCCCCAATTACCGGCACTCCTGCCTCTTCCAGCGCCCTGATATCACGGTACACCGTTCTTAAGCTGATCGAAAATTTTTCCGCGATCTCGAGGGCTTTTACCAGCCGCCGCGATTGCAGTTGAATAAGTATGGCGGCTAAACGATCAATCCGGTTCATGCAAATACAATTGAGTCGACATTTACTAATCTAAATATTTCCGTTTGGAAATACCCGAAGCTTAAACAGATTCCTGCAACCTCAAATTACCAAAAATCAAAACCCATTCACAGGGAATGGGTTCAATATTTTGACTTAAATAAACAGAAATGCATCCTTACATGGCTGCCAGTTGAACTTTCTGTTGCAGTTCTACGACACTTTCCCTGAAATTACTATCTGTGTCCATCAGGTCTTTTACCGTTTGACAGGAATGTATTACAGTGGTATGATCGCGGCCGCCAAAATGCTCTCCAATCGTCTTCAGCGAATTTTTAGTGAATGCTTTGGCCAGGTACATGGTGATCTGACGTGCCTGAACAATTTCACGCTTGCGGGTTTTCTGCAATAGTTTGTCGTACGATACATCGAAGAAATCACAAACCATTTTCTGAATGGTATCGATCGTAATTTCCTTACTGCTCGTTTTTACAAAATTCCGTAACACCCTTTTTGCCAAATCAAGATCAATTTCCCGCTTATTAAGCGAAGATTGTGCCAGTAGTGAAATCAGGGCACCTTCCAGTTCCCGAACGTTGCTGTTGATATTATAAGCGAGGTATTTAACTACCTCTTTCGGCATATCCAGCCCATCATTCTTCATCTTCCTTTCCAGGATATCAATTCTGGTATCATAATCGGGAATCTGCAAATCAGCACTTAGTCCCCATCTGAACCGGCTCAGCAATCTTTCCTGCAAACCTTCAAGATCTTTCGGCGATTTGTCGGAAGTCATGATCAGTTGTTTGCCGCTCTGGTGCAGGTGGTTGAAGATCGCAAAAAAAGCATCCTGCGATTTTTCGGCCCGGTTAAAGAATTGTACGTCATCAATGATTAATACATCCACCATCTGGTAAAAATGGATAAAATCGTTGATCGCATTGTTGCGGCTATGATCCTGGAACTGGTTGATGAATTTTTCGGAGCTTACATACAGCACCACCTTATTGGGATGCAAACGTTTGGTATCGTTACCGATTGCCTGGCCAAGATGTGTTTTTCCCAATCCCACGCCGCCATACAGAACAAGGGGATTGAAAGAACTGGCTCCGGGCTTCTCTGCAACGGTTTTACCCGCGCGTCTGGCCACCCGATTGCAATCGCCTTCAATAAAATTATCGAAAGTGTAAATATGATTCAATTGTGAATCGATCTGCATTTTTTTCAGACCGGGAATCACAAAAGGATTTTTAACCGGATTATTTATGATCAGCGGAAAATCCATTTCATTGTTTGAATATGTTTTATATCCATGAGCCGGAACATCCATCGTTAAAGGCTTGCTGGAATGATTGCCGCTGTCTACCATTATTCTATATTCAAGCTGCGCATCTTTTCCAAGTATTCTTCTAAGCGTTTTAGCCAGCAGGCTGATATAGTGTTCTTCCAGGTACTCGTAAAAAAACTGACTGGGAACCTGTATCACCAACACATTGTTTTTTAACTCTACCGGTTTAATAGGTTCGAACCAGGTCTTGTAATGCTGCCACTCAACAATATCCTTTATTATTTCTAAACAGTTGCTCCATACTTTATCGAAAGTCTTAGTCATTTTATTCGTTACGAAGTTTATCTGTTGAGTTAAAATTTTTTCCTCGCACGTAATCAAAAAACCCGGGTTTGTTTGAATTTTTTTGTCCACAAAAAATTAACGTAGGGGAGCGAATATCAAAAGTTTTTTTGGAAAAAAAAAGTTTTTAATTCCTGCTCTTTGACCCTCCTTCCCGGCCCTTCGGACCATAAGAATATTTTTCATTTCAAAATAATTTTTAATGTTCTCATCCATCAAAAACATCCGTACAAATCATTCATCTTCCAGAAAAAACTCCTGTATCTATGGCAACTGTTATACCAAC
>JAEZAY010000108.1 GCA_023427575.1 Bacteroidota bacterium
CACCGTATTCAAATCAACATCAATCTTATTTATGGAGGAATGGATCTGAAGGAATTTTAACACCGCCTTTTTACCGGAAGCGCCGATATCCAGCGTATAATCATTCACGTATAAATTGATATGTTCACGCATAACGTCTTCGTCCATTTCCCGGGCATTTACTTTTATGAAATCGCTTAGAACTGGATATTGACTAAAAGAATATTCGGTGCTTTTCCGGATCAGGCTATTGATCTGGTTCCGTAACCTGGAGTCAAATTCTTTCCGCACTACAATGCCGCCTAAAGGGATCGGAAGGCTGGTGGTCTTCTCCCAGTATTCACCGAGATCCACTATGCATTTAAGTCCTTTTTCTTTGTATGTAAACCGGTTCTCATGAATGATCACTCCCAACTTTACAGCCTTTATATTTTCAAGCGAATCACCTGAAGACAGTACAAAGTTTTCTATTTCATCATAGCGCATAAATAATTTATTCACTGCTTCGGGATATGCCAGTGAAAACAATAAGTTAGCCGTGGTATTCTGACCTGGAATTCCGATGGTGCATTGACGGATTGCCGGTTCGGGGATTTCGGTTTTTGAAATGAGAAGCGGACCAACTCCCTGGCCAAGTGCGCTGCCCGAATTCAGAGCTATATACTGATCAAGGATCAGCGGAAGTGTAGCATAGCTTATTTTTGATATATCCAGCTTACCTGTGATTGACCATTCGTTCAGAGTTTGAACATCTTCCAGATAGGGCTCAAATTCGAATTCTCCGGTATCTATTTTTTTGTTTACCAGCGCATCAAATATAAAGGTATCGTTGGGGCAGGGTGAAAAACCAATTTTTATTTTCATAAGCTGAATGTTTAAGCCGGTTCACGATGGTTTACTAAAGTTGAAAGTAAATCATCGTTTTGGATTATGGTACCAAGCGTCTCATTTAATGCCTGTATTGATTCATTCATTTTCCATTCCGATTTATCCCGGATTCCTACATAGTTTGAAATGCTTCTGATCTGCAAAAAAGGAATCTTCTCCATCATACATACGTACTGGTAAGCTGCGCCTTCCATGGATTCGATTCCGGGATTATACTTTAGTTTCATCATTTCGATCGATTCCCTTTGCGTTGAAATCTGGCTTACCGTACAGGCGTCTGCCTGGGGAATGCTTAGTGCCGGGTGAAGGGGCAGGTTATATAAAAGCCGGCCCTGGCGGTAGGGGTACTCATTTGGATCGGCCAGCCCCAGGTCGAACAGGTCTTTAAAAGTTTGTTTTTCCCATACACCCGTGTCGGCAAAAAGTTCCGAACGCACCGCCACCACTGTGCCGGGAGGAAATTTGACGGAAAAACTGCCGGCAATGCCAGCGGCAATTACCAGGGCCGGCCGGTAATTGCTTATTGATTTTGACAAGGCATAGGCAGCCTGAACCGGCCCCACGCCTGAAACCAGGGGTTCAAATTCCCATCCGGAAAAATCAGCTTTTCCGTTGCAAATTTGCGGGAAAAGCGGTGCGATCTCCATCTGGGTGGCCGAAAGGATCAAAATGCGCATCCTGCAATTTGCTGATTTAAGCTCGTTTTTCCTCTTTACGGGTCAATTTCCGATTTGTAAATGTACATTTGCGAAAATTTGAGAGCATATCATGGTGTACCTGACCCGCGTTGAACATTTTAATGCTGCCCACAAACTCTATAATCCTTCCTGGTCGAAGGAAAAAAACGAGGAGGTGTTTGGGGTTTGCTCAAATGAAAACTGGCATGGTCACAACTATGAGCTGCTGGTAACTATTAAAGGTAATCCCAATCCGGAAACGGGGTTTCTGTTTGATGTCAAAAAGCTTAGCAGCATTATAAAGGATTCTGTAATTGAAAAGCTTGATCATAAAAACCTGAATATAGATGTTCCCTTTATGAAGGGACAAATGTGTTCAACCGAAAACCTGGCCATCGCCATCTGGAAACAACTGGAGCCACATATCCCTGCTGAAGTGCAGTTGCATTGTATCAAGCTGTACGAAACTCCGCGGATCTATGTAGAATATTTCGGAGGCTAAAAGGATCGGTTTACCCGGGGCGCCTTTTCAGGAGAATGCCTGAATGAAAGCATTTTTCTTTAAATTGTATGTTAGCTATGGTTAGAAGAATTGCCGTTTTTCGGAAAGAGCATTTTAATGCTGCCCACCGTTTGTTTCATCGCGACTGGGATGAAGCGCAAAATTCCGCGGTATTTGGCAAGTGTAGCAATCCCAACTTTCACGGTCACAACTATGATCTGGTGGTTAAGGTCACGGGCGAGCCCGATCCCGAGACCGGCTTCGTGATGGATATGAAAGTGCTGAGCGACATCATCCGGGAACATGTGCTGAGCCGGTTTGATCATAAAAATCTAAACCTCGACACTGTTTATTTCAGTGATAAAAATCCCACCGCAGAAAATATTTGTCTGGTGATTTATGATATTTTAAGAGAAAAGATCAAACCGGAACTTGATCTTAAAATTCGGTTATACGAAACAGAAAGAAATTTTGTTGAATTCCCGGCAGACTGACCGGTAAAATGGAAATTAAAATAAGAAGAAATGGCTTATCATAAAACGGAACATTTTGATGAAGAGGTTACGAAGGAATTAATGGAAAATTATAAACGCTCGCTTTCCTTACTGGGCGAAGACCCTGACAGGGAAGGTCTTATTAAAACGCCTGAAAGAGTGGCCCGCTCCATGCAATATATGACCCATGGGTATGGTATGAACGCGCAGGCAATTCTGAATTCCGCCAAATTTAATGAGGAAGTGAGTGAAATGATTGTTGTTAAGGATATAGAAGTTTACAGTATGTGCGAACATCATATGCTTCCTTTTTTCGGAAAGGCGCATATTGCATACATCCCAAACGGCTGGATAACCGGCTTAAGTAAACTGGCACGCGTAGTAGATGTTTACAGCCGCCGCTTACAGGTTCAGGAAAGATTAACCACACAAATTCTGGAGGCCATCCGGGAATCATTACAGCCCCTGGGAGTTGCGGTGGTTATTGAGGCCTCGCATCTGTGTATGATGATGCGCGGCGTTCAAAAGCAAAATTCAGTGACAACCACTTCTGCTTTTTTTGGGCAATTCGAAAAAAACGAAACCCGCAGCGAGTTTATGAAACTGATTTCATCACATTTGCATTAACGCTATTAAATCTTCGAAGACAATTCGGTGCTGCTAACTAATAACCAAATACCACTGACTGCAAAATTATGAAACACGCTTACATATTCCCCGGGCAGGGATCGCAGGTGCCGGGCATGGGAAAGACTTTGTACGACAATAATTCATTTGCAAAACGTTTGTTTGAACAGGCCAATGAAATACTTGGATTCAGGATCTCCGATATTATGTTTAGCGGAACCGAAGACGATCAGAGGCAAACCAATGTTACGCAGCCAGCAGTTTTTCTTCATTCAGTCATCGCTTTTAAGGCCATTGATGGCGCAAGGCCGGAAATGGTTGCCGGACATTCGCTGGGCGAGTTTTCAGCATTGGTTTGCAATGGAGCCATGAGTTTTGAAGATGCTTTAGGCCTTGTTTCAATTCGCGCAAAAGCCATGCAGAAAGCCTGCGAAACCGTTCCTTCCACCATGGCCGCCATACTGGGACTTGCCGATGAAAAAGTGGAAGAAATTTGCCTGCAGGTTTCTGAAGAGTTGAATGAAGTTGTTGTTCCCGCCAATTATAATTGTCCTGGTCAGTTGGTGATCAGCGGCTCAGTTAAAGGAGTTGAAGCTGCCTGTCTGAAAATGAAAGAAGCGGGTGCTAAAAGAGCGCTTGTTCTTCCGGTGAGCGGCGCCTTTCATTCACCGCTGATGGAGCCGTCACGAGAAGAGCTGGAAGCGGCCATTCAGAAGGTAGGGTTATATAATCCTTCCTGTCCCGTTTATCAGAATGTTGTTGCCCGCGCGGTTATGGATAAAGACGAGATCAAAAAAAACCTGGTGCACCAGTTAACCGGAGCTGTTAAGTGGACACAAAGCGTTCAGGCTATGATTCGGGACGGTGCCGGAATGTTTACAGAAGTGGGACCCGGTAAGGTACTGCAGGGTTTGGTTTTAAAGATCAATAAAGAAATGAAAACCGAGGGAATCGGTTCCTGAATGTGTTGTAATAGGTATATCCGTTAGCGGTACGATTTTAAGGCAGGTATATGGTGGTTTATAGTTATACAAAAAGACTGCAATTGACCCATTCGCCATCAAAACTTGCATTGTACTTTTTATAAAAATTAATGGCAGGTTCGTTCCATTCAAGAACCTGCCAGCTTATTCCGTGCAGTTTGCGGTGAATGGCTTCCTGGATCAATTGATCAAACAAGAGTTTACCCACTCCCTTGCCCCGGTATTTTTCCGTCACCAGGATATCTTCCAGATACATGCGTTGGCCCTTCCAGGTACTATAACGGATATAATACAGGGCAAACCCTACAATCAGTTCTTTGCCCGGCTCCTCCTCAATACAGGCAACAAAGGCCCAGTAAACAGGATGTTCTCCAAACCCGCTTTCAATAAAATGTTCGAGGGTTACGGTAACTTCCTGAGGAGCTCTTTCATATTCAGCCAGCTCATCTATCAACTCAAGCAGACGTTGGCAATCTTCTTTTACCGCTTTTCGGATCCTGATATTCATTTTCTAAGATTGACAGGTTTAAAGAATTAAAGCGACCAATATTTCCGGCTATTTTTTTCTTACCGCCTTAAAAATTCCGTTGGGCTGAATAAAGTTAAGACCTGGGGTTTTGCCAGCATCGTCCGTATCAAATTTTACCGAAAATCCTTTTAAACCTTTCAGATCAAATTCATGTTCTTTCGTTGCCACCAATTCATATTCCGGCTGCCCGGGAACAACCAGCATCAACGTATTGCCACCCCGGATATACACCCTTGCCACCATTCCGGCAATCTCGTATTCTCCAACGTACCGGTTCATCGCATTGCTATCAAGTTTTATATCGGCTGGTAATCTGGTGAATAGAATATCTTTTACGGTGGGTTCAAGCGATGTTTCAAATGAACCGATTTCACCCTTCAGGTTTGTCAGAAAATTTATTTTACTGCTGTTTTCGCCTTCGTCGTCGTTGCTGCGTATTTTGAAGAAATCGTAGTGATAATGTTCGAGGTAAATCTTGCCCTTGCTGTTGTTGAATTCGACGCGCAGAGTATCTTTCAGATTTGTAATTTCAATTGTTCCGTAACCGGGATTGTAGTACCGGCCGGTATAATCGTTTAATGCATGAGAAGGTTTTGTGCCTGGTTTGCGTAATAGACTGTCTGCATTCCTTTTTTCTATGTTTACTGCTTTGCTTTTTGCGATGACCTCTTTTAAAATACCGCTGTAATTTTTAGTTTTCAGATTAAACATTTTATCTGAAATCACATTTCGGATCAGTGTGGTAACCGGAGATGCATTTTGATTTACAAGCACCACAATTCCAATGCTGTCGGATGGATAAAAGGCCGTGCTTGCGCTGAATCCATCGATGTTTCCGCCATGCTCAACCAGATAATGGCCGCGGTAGGAATAAGTCATCCAGGCGAACCCATAGCTTCCGCCATGTATATCGGGGCTTTCTTTTGACGGAAGCCCTCCGCCCGTTGTCATTTGACCTGTAATTGCCTGCGATACATACGAGGCCGGAATTACCTGTTTGTCTTTATATTTTCCGCCATTGATCCAGGTGATCAGCCAGTTGCCCATTTCAGCAGCGGAAGAATTTATGGAACCGGCCGGCCCGATGGGATCGATGTTCATGTAATCCATCCGGATCACTGAGTCTTTAGACTCTTTATAACCAAAGGTAAAGTCGGGTGCTTTTTGCAGGTCCGCAACAGAAAAGTTGGATCTGGTCATTTCCAGGGGCTGAAAAATTTTTTCCCGGACAATGTCTTCCCATTTTTTTCCATAAAGTTTCTCCGCCAGTACGCCCTGAGCAAGAAACATAAAATTATTGTACTGCCATCTTTCGCGAAGTTGCGCAGAAGGTTCCAGATAACGAATCCGGTGGAGTAGGCTGTCGCGGCTTGCGGAAGATCCATACCAGGAATAGTCATGTCGGGGCAGCCCCGTGCGGTGTGTCATCATATCACGGGTTGTGATGTGATTGGTAAGCCACTCATTGTAAAACTCGAGTTCCGGAAGATAATTATGTACGGGTTTGTCAATATCCAGTTTCCCTTCTTTTTCCAACATTCCCATCAGCGATGAAGTAAAGGCCTTGGTACAGGAGCCTATAGCGAAAAGCGTGTTTTCTGTTACAGGAACTTTTTTTTCAAAGTCTTTAAATCCATATCCTT
The DNA here is from genome assembly GCA_023427575.1 of Bacteroidota bacterium. Classification (GTDB taxonomy): domain Bacteria; phylum Bacteroidota; class Bacteroidia; order Chitinophagales; family Chitinophagaceae; genus Flavitalea. Next base: position 6,323 of record JAEZAY010000108.1, read on the forward strand.
TTACAAATAACAATTTGTTCTTTTCAACTACGGCCACCGAAGCTCCGGCCACCTTCCATTCCTTTAATATTCTGCTAATGGCAGTATCAATGCCTGCCAGTCGCTTATCTTCCGCTTTGTTTTTCTGGGCCATTGCGGTGCTGGCAAAAAGAAGAAAGATAATTGCTGGAAAAGAAAAGGATCGCATATAGGTTGGTTTAGGTTTTGATTCCGGGTTTAGGATTTCGGTAATGCCTGTTCAAGATCTGCGAGAATGTCATCGATGGTTTCCATGCCTATGCTCATACGAATGAGGCCATCGGTAATTCCATAGCGTTCACGCTGCGCTTTGGGAACTCCGTAATGCGTCATTGAAGCCGGATGCGATAACAAAGTATCGCAGGTTCCGAGCGATACGGTACGGGTGCAGAGTTTCAGGGAATTCATCAGGCTGATACCCGCTTCCAGTCCGCCCTTTAACTCAATGCTCATCATTGCCCCCGGCCGGCGCATTTGCTTCCTGGTTATGGCATAATCGGGATGGGTGGTCAGGCCGTTAAAATGCACTTTTGCAACGGCTGAATGATTGAGCAGATAGGCCGCCACTGCTTCGGCGTTTGAGCAATGCCGTTCCATTCTCACTTCCAGCGTTTTGATTCCTGAGGTTAAAAGGAAGGCATCAAAGGGATTGCTGTTTCCGCCCAGTAAGCGTTGGGTTTTTGTAGCCCGGGTGAGCATAAATTCCGGATCACGCCCAAGTAAAACACCACCAATAGCGGTGCCATGACCGTTTAGAAATTTGGTGGTAGAATGTATAATGAAATCGACCCCATACCGGAAAGGCTGCTGAAGATAGGGGGTCGCAAATGTATTATCGCAGGCTACAATTTTTCCATGCTTTTTGGCCATTTTGGTCAGTTCTTCTATGTCCACACATTGTATGGTAGGATTGGCCGGTGTTTCGAGGTATACCATTTTTATCGAAGGATCGTTCCGAAGCGTATCTTCCGCCAGTTGGAGATTACGCAGGTCAACAATCACCCCTTCTATTCCCAATCCCGGCAAAATATTATCGATCAGTTCCTGAGTGCCGCCGTATAGTGAATAATGTGAAAGTATTTTATCGCCTTTTTTCAGCGTTGCAATCATCAGGCTTGAAATGGCGGCCATTCCCGAACCATGTAAGATTCCTTTCACCTCCATGCTGCCGCCATTTTCATTGCCAAATCCGAATGTTTCCAGTGCGGCAATTTTTTCAACGGCTTCATTCATTGTGGGATTTCCCCAGCGGGAATAGATATATCCTTCTTCTTTGCCGCTGAACCGGCGCATCCCCTGTTCAGCGGTATCATACACATAGGTCGACGATGCGTAAATGGGAGTAAGGTGCGCATAATTCGGGTCCTGGATATGTCCGGCATGAATAGCAAGCGTACTAAAGCCTTTTCCTTTTAATTCCTGTTCATCCATGATCAATATGATTGATAAATTATTTATTGCGATTTTTAGACAGAAGCATCAACTTTCAAAATTCAGTGAATTCCTGTAGGTTTGGTATCCAAAAGTAATTATTCCGGGTGAAAGAAATTTTAGAGCAACTCTCAGTCTATAATCTTTGGGCAAATGAACGCATCGTGAAAGCAGTATGTTCATTGCCGGAAGAAAAATTGCTGACCAGGATCCCCTCCAGTTTTCCTTCTGTTCATTATACCCTGCTCCATATGTGGGATGCTGAAAGTATCTGGTGGCAACGGCTAAAGCTATCTGAAAACGTGATCCCTCCGGCCAAAAATTTTGCCGGCGAAACCCGCGATATTGGCGCAGCCCTTTTACACCAGAATATGTTATGGAGAAACTGGGTTCAGGCGGCCCGCCCCATTGCAATCGACCATGTATTGCTATATAAGAACAGCCGGCAACAGCAATTTAAACAGCCTGTGTATGAAATACTGACGCATATGTTTAACCATGGCACCTATCACCGGGGGCAAATCGTAACCCTGCTGCATCATTTGGACTTTCAATCCATTCCGGCTACCGATTTTATTGTATGGAGCCGAACCCTGAAAAAATAAACGGATCTTTTTTATGCTTATGCAACGTTAGGAAACCCGGTATTGTCAGGGTGTCAAACCTTAATTATGAAAAAGTTTTTTCTCATTATGCTGATTGCCGTTGGCGCATATTCCTGCCGCGACCGGGTTTCTAAAAGCAGCGGCGAGCATAAAGCCGGATGGGTAGAAGTGAGATCGACCAGTTACGCTGAGATCTCAAGAGGCTGATATTTTTATTCCAGGCAATAAAAAAACCGGCATCGCTGCCGGTCCGTGAATTATTTTCTTTCGATCAGTAGGCCCAGGTTACCAGCGTAGCTCCCCAGGTAAATCCGCCGCCAAAAGCAGCCAGCACAATATTATCACCTTTGTTCAACTTGTCTTCCCAATCGGAAAGACATAATGGAATGGTTGCGGCTGTAGTGTTTCCGTACCGGTGAATATTCAACATAACCTTATCGTGCGACAGTCCCATCCTGTTGGCGGTGGCATCGATGATGCGTTTATTCGCCTGGTGCGGCACCAGCCAGGCAATATCGTCGCCGGTCAGGTTATTTCTCTGCAGCAGCTCATAGGAAACATCGGCCATCCCTTTAACGGCAAATTTGAAAACCGCCTGTCCTTCCTGATAGATAAAATGTTCTTTTGCCGATACGGTTTCTATAGAGGCTGGGCGAAGTGAACCTCCTGCCTTCATATGCAGATAGGGTTTTCCGCTTCCATCGCTTTTTAATATTGAATCCTTGATTCCAAATCCGGGCTCGCCGGGTTCCAGAAGTACAGCACCGGCCCCATCTCCGAAAAGAATACAGGTGGAACGATCGCTGAAATCCACAATTGAGCTCATTTTATCAGCTCCCACCACTACCACTTTTTTGTAACGGCCACTTTCGATGTACATGGCGCCAGTGGAAAGTCCGAATAAAAATCCCGAGCAGGCGGCCAGTAAATCATAACCCCAGGCATTTACCGCGCCTATTTTATCGCTGATGATATTGGCGGTGGCGGGGAAAAGCATATCGGGGGTAACGGTACAACAGATAATACAATCTATTTCAGAGGGATCGATGCCTCTTTTCCGGCAAAGTTCCAGCACCGCGGGCGCGGCCAGGTCGGAAGTTGCTTTTCCTTCACCTTTTAAAATTCTTCTTTCTTCAATACCGGTGCGTGAGCGAATCCATTCGTCGTTGGTTTCGACCATTTTTTCCAGGTCCTTATTCGTCAGCTTATCTTCTGGTACATATCCCGAAACCGCAGTAATCGCGGCTGTAATTTTTTCACTCATTATAATAATTATCAGGTTATTACTGAATACGGGGCAAAAGTACAAGTAAAATGAATAAATCTGTCAGCAGTAGTCAAATGGCTGAACCTGTTACTCCTTTTCCCTTATTTTCGCAGCTATGATCGCGTTTGTAAAAGGCAATTTTCTGCAAAAAACACCTTCGGGCGTTGTGGTAGACGTGAATGGGGTGGGTTACGAACTTCATATCAGTTTAAATACCTATGCAGATATTCAGAATCTTGAAAAAGGTCAGCTTTATACTTATTTTCATGTTCGGGAAGACGCACAAATGCTTTTTGGATTTTCACAGCCCGCTGAGAAGCATATTTTTATTCAGCTGATCAGCGTTTCGGGGGTAGGTGCTTCAACGGCCCGGATGGTTCTTTCATCAATGAAACCGGAAGAAGTGGTCAGAGCCATCGGTCAGGGAAATGCCCGCCAGCTTGAATCCGTAAAAGGAATTGGAAAAAAGTCGGCGGAACGGATAATCCTGGAGCTGAAAGACAAACTGGGTAAAATGCTGGTAGATTCAAATAATACAATCCAGATAAGCAATACATTGGAACAGGATGCGTTAAATGCACTGGTCGCACTTGGAATAAACCGGGCTGTTGCCGAGCAGGCCATTGGAAGGGTAGTTAAATCTGAACCCGAAATCCGCCAGGTTGAAGAAATCATTAAAAAAGCTTTAAAAACACTGTAGCCTATCGCGTTGAAAATTCTACCTAATAAATCCTTTGGAACTCAGTTTGTTTTTAAATTCATTCATCACCAAAAGGGCTGCTCAACTGCTTATGATGACAATTGTTGTATTCAGTACAACAGTGACCGCATATGCTGTTCCACAGCAGGATACAACCGTTAACGCGGCTGATACGCTGAAGTACCCGATCAGCGACCGCAGAGGTGATTTTTATTCCAGTCCGCGATCATCTTCCATTGATCTTCCCAAGCCTGCCAATATTCAGGATTCCATCATCTACGATCCGCAAACCAAACAATATTATATCGTTGAAAAAATCGGAAGCTTTTATTATCGCAATCCGACCTATTTAACCTTCGATGAATTTTTTGAACTGCAGGCCCGTAAAAGAGAGCGGGAATATTTCAGGACCCGGGCCGATGTACTGAGTTCGCTGAACCGGAAAAATTTAAAACCAAAACTATCGGTAACGGACAACCTCTTTAACCGGATCTTCGGAAATGGCCGGGTGGAGATCAGACCCCAGGGAGATGTAAACATTATTGCAGGTTATCAGGGCCAGAACATTAAAAATCCGGCACTTCCTGAAAGGGCCAGAAGAAATGGCGGCTTCGATTTTGATATGAACGCCAATCTGAGCGTAATTGGAAATATTGGCGACAAACTGCGTTTACCCATCAATTACAATACTCTTGCAAATTTCGATTTTGAAAATCAGTTGAAACTCGACTATACCGGAGCGGATGACGAAATTATTAAACGGATTGAAGCCGGAAATGTCGCGTTTTCGTCCAAGGGTTCCCTGATACCTGGTGCGCAATCCCTTTTTGGAATCAAAACCCAGCTTCAGTTTGGCAAGTTATTCGTAACCGGCGTACTGGCCAATCAGAGGGCGCAGCAACAATCGGTTGCCCTGCAGGGTGGTTCAACCAACACCTATTTTGAGTTCAAAGCCAATGATTACGAAGAAAACAGGCATTTTTTACTGGGCCAGTATTTCCGGGATAATTATAACCAGGCGATGAAAAATCTGCCTGTGGTTAATTCGCAGGTACAGATCTTACGTTTAGAGGTATGGGTTACTAACCGTAACGGGTCAACGACTGAAACCAGAGATGTTGTGGGCCTGATGGATCTGGCTGAATGTCCGCCTTTTAATCCGTCAATCATTTGTTCGCCGGCTAATCTGAACGGGCTGCCATATAATGATGCCAATGATCTTTACCGCCGGATAATCAATGCGGGGGGAAGCCGCAACTCATCGCAGATAACTTCCCAGCTGGCTTCAATCGGGCTCCGGCCGGTGCAGGATTTCGAAAAAACATTTGCCCGCAAGCTTGATCCGGTAGACTATTACTACAATCCCCAGGTTGGATTTTTATCGTTGAATCAACCCCTACAGCCCGACGAGGTGCTGGCGGTTGCCTATCAGTATAGTTACAATGGCAAGATTTATCAGGTGGGTGAGTTTTCACAGGATGTTTCGCCCGATACCACCGTTCAGCAGGGCGGATCGCAAAAGGTTCTTTTCCTGAAATTGTTGAAAGCCACTTCACAAAGAACAAATCTTCCGCTTTGGGATCTGATGATGAAGAACGTTTATTCCTTAAAAACCAAAGACGGAAGTTTTTTGTCGAGCATTCAGCCCAATGACTTTAAGCTGAATGTTTTATATGAGGAGCCAAGCCTTGGTCAAAAGCGATTTCTGCCCGAGGGTCCACGTTCCGGAGTGCCAATTATTACCCTGCTAAATCTGGATCGGCTGAATTCCCGGAACGATCCACTTCCTGATGGGGTGTTTGATTATCTGGAAGGATTTACGGTTATTTCATCGCAGGCCAGGATCATATTTCCTTTGCTGGAGCCTTTCGGACGCGATCTGGACTCGGCCGCCTTCACCGGCGCGCCTCAGAACCTGAAAGATCAATACATATATTATCCTTTGTATGATACCATCAAGGAAATTGCGAAAACCTATGCAAACCTCGACCGCTATATAATCAGCGGATATGCAAAAGGCGAATCCAGCTCGGAAATTTCTCTTGGGGCTTTTAACGTTCCACCGGGATCGGTTACCATCTCCGCCGGGGGCCAGGTGCTGCGTGAAAATGTTGATTATACCATCGATTATAATCTGGGAACCGTTCGAATTATCAACCCGGCCATTTTAAATGCCGGCCTGCCGATAAATGTTCAGTATGAAAACAATGCAGGATTCGGCATTCAGCAACGGAATTTTTTAGGGCTGCGGCTCGATTATATCGCTAAAGCCACCGAACGCGAATCTTTCACCATCGGCGCTTCGATGGTTCGCCTGGGAGAGCGGCCATTTTTCACCAAAACAAGTTATAACGAGGATCCGATCAAAAATACCATGTACGGGGTGGATTTCAGTTATCAGACGGAGTCGCCGGGGCTCACGCGCTGGCTCGATAAACTGCCGTATTATAATACAACCGAAATGAGCACCATTACCGCATATGGTGAAGGTGCGCTCTTGAAACCCGGTCATCCTTCGCAAATCGGTAAAGGACGCAGCGGTTTGATCTTTATTGATGATTTTGAAGGAACCCGAAATGCCATCGACCTGCGTTTTCCATTGGTAAGCTGGGGGCTGGCATCCACTCCGGCAGGAAACGGATTGTTTCCGGAAGCGGAATTGAATAATAACCTTGCCAATGGCCAAAACCGAGCTAAGCTCGCCTGGTATAATATCGAACCGGTTTTACAAAGTCGCGGTTCCAATAACCCGGTGAATGATTACCAGGATTTTACCGATCCGCGGGTTCGTCAGGTGCGGGTAACCGAAATCTATCCAAACCGGACTCCGGATCTGGGCCAGGCTCAACTGGTAACTTTTGATCTTGCGTATTATCCCACGGAGAAGGGTCCTTATAATTTTGACGCCCGGGCCGGCAGTATTAATTCGGGGGGGCGTTTGGAAAACCCGCGGCAACGCTGGGGTGGTATCATGCGGGGATTGGATCAGGTGGATTTTGAAACAGGCAATGTGGAGTTTATCGAATTCTGGATGCAGGATCCGTTCCTGCTGAATCCATCCAGCACGGGCGGGCAGTTGTATTTTAATCTTGGGAATGTATCAGAAGACGTGCTTCGGGATGGCAAGCGGTTTTTTGAAAATGGAATCAGCGGAGCCGTAACCCGGGCCCAGGAAGATACGGCTACGGTTTGGGGTAAGGTTCCGGCAAATCCGATCCAGGTTACCCAGGCATTCAGTAATGATCCGGCGGACCGGGAATTGCAGGATGCCGGATTCGACGGGTTGATCAATGATGCTGAAAGAATCAAATTCCAGCAATACCTGCAACAGCTGGCTCAGCAATACGGCACCAATTCACCCATCTATCAGCAGGCACTGAATGACCCTTCCAGTGATGATTTCAAAAATTACCGCGATGCCGAATATGATCAGCAAAGAGCGGATATTCTTGGCCGTTATAAGCACATCAATAATCCGCAAGGGAATACACCGGTAGCTACCGGCGATCAGCAATTTGTAAGCGCTTTTACACTGTATCCGGATCAGGAAGAATTTAACCGCGACAATACCCTGAATGAGCTGGAAGAATACTTTCAGTATAAAGTAGATCTTACGCCCAACGACCTGATGGAGGTAGGCAGAAATTTTATTACCGATGTACGTTCGTTTACCCCTCCCCGTGGTAACCCCGAAAAATGGTATTTGTTCAGAATTCCCATCGATGAGTTTGAACAGAAAGTGGGCAATATCCCCGATTTCAAATCCATCCGCTTTATCCGGATGTTCCTGACCGGATTTGAAGATTCAGTTGTTCTCCGGTTTGCAAAACTGGAACTGGTCCGGAACCAGTGGCGAAGATTTAATTATGAACTGGACACTACAGGCGCCTATAAGTTAATACCTGAAAACACGCCGACCGCTTTTAATCAACTGGCGGTAAATATTGAGGAGAACAGTTCACGGCGTCCGATTCCTTACAAAACGCCGCCAAGTGTTTTACGCCAGCAGCAGTTGAGCAACAATAATGTCAATATTTTGCTGAATGAACAATCGCTGAGCATGCAGGTTTGTAATCTGGCCAGAGGAGATGTGAGGGGAGTATTCAAAACCCTTAACCTTGATCTCAGGCAGTACGGCAAACTGATGATGTACACGCATATTGAATCAGCCGGATTAACCGATGATATCAGGGATGATGATATGTACAGTGTGATTCGTTTGGGAAATGATCTTATCAATAATTTTTATGAGGTTCGGATTCCTTTAAAGAAAACCCCCTGGGGCTCACTGGGCGACGCGGAAATCTGGCCAACGCAAAATGATCTTGAACTGAACCTGGATCAACTGATCCGTTTAAAAGTTGCGAGGAATAACTCGGTTCCGCCTTCTCAATACTATCGTGAAATAGCTGCCGATGGTAAAGAATATTCGATCCTTGGTAATCCGAATCTGGGCGAGGTGCGGATATTTTTTGTGGGAGTTGAAAACAGGAACAGGGATATGAGCTGTACGGAGGTCTGGTTTAATGAACTTCGTTTGGGCGAATTGAATGAAGAAGGGGGATGGGCCGCATTGGGCAGGGTAGACTTCAAACTAGCCGACCTCGGAACCTTGTATGTATCGGGAAGCGTACGAACAACCGGATTCGGAACCATTGAACAGCGGATCAACGAACGTTCAAGAGAAGATTACTCGCAGTTCGATATCGCCACAAACCTTGAATTGGGAAAACTGCTGCCTGAAAAAGCAGGGGTTTCTATTCCTTTTTATGCAAGCGTATCTCAAACAACTGCCAGCCCTGAATATGATCCTTACGATGTGGATGTGAAACTGAAGCACAAATTAAACGCGGCGCCAACCAGCCAGCGCGATTCGATTCGCAGTGATGCAGTGGATGTGCGGACCATCAAATCCGTCAATTTTACAAACGTTAAAAAACTGAACACTTCGGGCAAACCGCAAAAGATCTGGAGTGTTGAGAATATCGATGTCAGTTATTCTTACTATAAGGAAGAACAACATAATCCGCTGATAGAAAGCAATGAGATTGTACGCCATCGTGCCGGACTGGGATATAATTATTCGGGCCTGCCGAAGTATTGGGAGCCGTTCCGGCAAAGGATTAAATCTAAATCGCCCTGGTATTCGATCGTAAAGGATCTTAACCTAAATCCTGTTCCTTCTTTGTTGGGATTCAGGGCCGATGTGAACCGTCAGTTTGGTTCCTTCCGACCCAAAAATGTGGGAGGTCCGAAGTTTGCGCTTCCGGAAACCTTCGATAAATATTTTAAATTCGACCGTCTTTACAATCTGCGATGGGATTTAACAAGATCGTTAAATTTTGATTTTTCCGCTACCAACCGTTCATGGATAGACGAAGATTCGGGCAGGCTTGACAAAGATGAAAAAAGAAGAATGTGGGAGAACTTCTGGAATGGAGGTAGAACAATTAGTTACCAGCATACCGGCAATCTCTCCTATGTATTGCCCACCAACAA
>JAEZAY010000194.1 GCA_023427575.1 Bacteroidota bacterium
CATACGAATTCCAAACCCGGTTCGGTTGCCGGAAGATCCGGTCGACCCCGGTTGAAATTCCCATAAAAGAACTTCTTTGAAAATGAGTCCTACACCTTTAGCGTATTGTTCAAGAGAATATTTCTGATAGGCCAGGTTTTGGTCCATCAGATTCAGTGGCAGATTTTTGCTTTCATCTACCTGATGCACCGTTACCGTTTCAGGAAACCGCAAGCCGTTGATCGTTAATTCCTGTCCCGGATTCTGATAATGGTACTCCCAGGTTCCGGTACCAACATCGGCCGCGTTAAAATCATACAATTCACTGTAGGGAGAATTGGGCAGATAAGCATTTCCAAACCAGGTAAAGTTCTCCTTTATCGGTAGTTCAAGTTTTATAAACCGGAGATTATGTTCGATCACTTCCACCGATTTTTCTGTTGGCACTACGGTATAAACCATATTCACTTTCCAGTCGCTTTCCGAGCTGGTCAGCGGCCGCAGATACCGGATTATTTTCCATGCCCTGCGCCCCAAATTATCGGTCATCTCATCTGAAACCAGATCCTTGGCGAGGTAATGAATCACGGTATCCTTTTGCCCGAAATTCACAAACCTCGTTGAGTCGAGGGCATAGATAATGTATTTCCCTGTCTGCAGGTTCATGTATTCCGCTGGAGAATCAGACTCGAACCGGTCAGTTGTTTTTTTACAGGAAGCCGTTAATATCAAAAGGATAAGGCATAGAGCCGGAAAAAAACGGGCCATTATCTGCTGTTCAATCGAAGATTTGGTTTCAGAGATCACAGGATATGTTTAAAATTTATCCTCCAAAACGTTTTATCAGCTTAACTTATTGTAAAAGCCGGTCAAAGGCTGAATGCTGTTTCAGCTAATATTAGGATTCAATAAAGCGAAAATCGGAAGGCCTTTGAATTATTCCCCCGCCAATAACATCATCCCCTTCAAAAAAAACGGCACTTTGCCCCGGGGCGATTCCCTTTGCATCTTCATAAAATCTCACGCGAATTCCGGCCGGATCATTGTACAGGTTGGCCAGGCTTCCCTTGTCTTTATACCGGATCTTCGTAATGGCTTCCATTCCATCCGTAATGCCATCGTACTTCTGCCAGTTGATTTTGCCGACAGTGGTTTCGGAACGGTTAAGATCTTCTTCATCACCCAATACAACGGTATTGGATTCCGGTAGAATATTCGTTACATACACCGGTCTTCCAAATGTGATCTCAAGTCCTTTTCGCTGCCCGATAGTATAAAATGGATATCCTTTATGTTTTCCAAGAATCTTTCCTGATTTGTCTACAAAAAAACCACCATTCACTTTTTCTTCCAGCCCATCCACCCGGCGTTTTAAAAAACCCCGGTAATCATTCTCAGGCACAAAGCAAATTTCATAGCTCTCACTTTTTTTAGCCAGTTCGGGGTAGCCGAAATCATGTGCCATCTGGCGAATTTCGGTTTTATGATAATTTCCCAGCGGAAGCATGGTTCTGGAAAGAAGATCCTGTTGCAGTCCCCAAAGCACATAACTCTGATCTTTGGTTTCATCTTTTCCCCGGCTCATGTAATAACGACCATTGGAATGCTGATGAATATTGGCATAGTGCCCGGTAGCTATGAACTCACAATCCAGGGCATCCGCTCTTTTCAGTAATGCTCTCCACTTGATATGCGTGTTACACATCACACATGGATTCGGAGTTCGGCCAGCCAGGTATTCATCTACAAAATTTTCGATCACAAAATCACCGAACTCGTCCCTAATATCCAGAATAAAATGCGGAAAACCGTGTTGTACCGCGGCCATTCGCGCGTCGTTAAACGAATCAATATTGCAGCAGCCGGTTTCCTTCTTGCTGCCCCCGCTGGCGGCATAATCCCAGGTCTTCATCGTAATTCCAACCACTTCATATCCCTGCTCATTCAGCATAAGGGCAGTAACGGTACTATCAATACCGCCGCTCATGGCAACCAGCACTCTTCCTTTACGACTCATTGTTGTTTATTAAGCTGCAAATATACAGATTCTGATGGGTTTGAAGGGTTCAGCTCATACCCTGAAAGGGTGGATCCTGTTAAGATTTCATCATTTTCCGGCTGGGCAAAAACCGGATTCACCGATACAGGTGGTTTGAAAATATTGCCTACTTTCCGTTTTAAACAATTATCTACAATCAATTCTGACGCTAAATCTTTGAAAATGATTCGTTTTCTGGTTGTTTTACTTCTTGCCGCCATATCTGTACGGGGTCAAAACCTTTCTTATTATCTTCCCGATTCCGTAACCTACAATCGCGCGATTCCCGAGCCTGAACAGGTGATCGGCCATAAGGTGGGGGAATGGCATGTTACGCACGACCGGCTGGTGAATTACATGAAGGAGCTGGCCCGATCGGCTCCCGAGCGGATAAAATTACAATACACCGGCTTTACCTATGAAGCACGGCCACAGCTTATCCTGATCATTACCTCGCCCGAAAATCATAAAAACCTGGAGCAGATCCGGCAGGCGCATCTCCAGCTCAGCGATCCTTTAAGATCGGCCAGCCTGGATATTACCCGGATGCCGGCAGTTGTTTTAATGGGCTATTCCATTCATGGCAATGAATCCAGCGGTTCCAATGCCGCGCTGCTGGCCGCCTATCACCTGGCCGCGGCCGAGGGCAGAGAGATCGATGATTTGTTAAACAATACGGTCATTC
>JAEZAY010000253.1 GCA_023427575.1 Bacteroidota bacterium
TTATATTGATTCGCTGTGACTTGTTTTTATTTAGCCGGAAGTTTCAATTTTTAGGATTTATTCCGGAGCCCGATTTTTTTGCTCCACTTTTTTTCTAAAAAAAAGTGGAAGGGGTCATTTACAATGATGGCTCGTAACCTACTGTGGATACAGGTTTCAGATAACTTGAAAATTATTACCCGGACACCAATGGTTTACTAATTTGCAAATTAGCAAATGGATATAATAAAATTTAGGGTCGTTATACCAACTAGTTTGATTTTCTTCTCTCCATAAATTCTTTCTGAACCATAACGGCAAAGTCTTTTTCCGCTTTAAACAATCCATTTACTTTTTCGGCGCTGATGATCTTACCGAATTCGGTATTGTATTTTTTACGGATGTTCAGCATCTTTTCTTCCGATTCAATTTCATTGTCTTTATTCTGGCGTTTAGCCATCCGTGCGGAACGCAACTCTTCCTGGTACTTGTTATAAACGGGCCAGAACTTCTGCGCTTCCTCCGGACTCAGATCAATTTTTTTAGTGATATACGCCACTTTATAGGCCTGAAGCCTTCCGCCCGGGGGATTTCCCGTTTCGGTTTGGGCCTGGATACTAAAATTCAGTCCAATCATCAGCACAAAAAAACTAATCCAGTGTTTCATAAAAATCTAATTGATGGTTTCAGGGTCAATTTCAGTATATAAAAGAACGTACCGCTTCAGAACATCTTCGGGCACGTCTGATAAAATTTCAGCAAAATCTTCGTTTGAAAATTCAGCGTACAATTCGGTAGCCGGCATTTCCACCACCGGACCCGGATTATTTACCAAAAAAGATTCCAGTTCGTCCGAAGAAATCTTATCCATCGCTGCCAGTTCTGGCTGCGCCTGGTTGCTTTCAGACCCGAAATAATAAAATCCGCCCAAAAACAACAAACCGGTGATTACTGCTGCCACTGCATACCGCCGCCATTGGAAGCGGGGGTTCATCCGAACAACCCTGGCTTTTGATGGAGCCTGTACAGCTTTCAGCACCTTTTCGTGGAAATTGTCAAAATACCCTTCGGGAACCCGGTATATGGGTTTATCACTTAAGTCCGAGAACAAGGGATTTAATTCAAAATCATCCGCTCCGGACTTTTTTTCAAAGACCTTGGCCGGCAGTTCATTGAAATAGTTTTCAGGCAGGGTATAGGGCGTTTAAATTTTTTTCAATGTTAAAAATGACGGCAGCTCAAATTCTTCCGTCTCTGAATCTTCAGCCGATCCTTCCAATCGGATACGCTGAAAAATATTATCGGCCAGCCGGTCGAAATAATTTTCCGGAACCTCGGCCGCCGGATTATCCGGTCTTGCTGGTAGAAAAGCCGGAGATTCAGCTTCCATTAAACTATTGGTAATGATTACGGGCAGGCTTTCGAAATAACCCGCCGGCACGCGATACGGATTTTCTGAACCGATCGAAGCCACCAGCTCACTGATCTGTTTCACCTCTGTTCTGATATGGTTTGACGCTTGCATTTTCATCTGTTCGATGTTTAGACGAGCCGGGATAACAGAAGTTTAACGATTCAAAATATAATCTTCAATCTTTTTAACGGCATGATGGTAAGAAGCTTTTAAAGCACCTTCGGAGGTTTCCAGCACCCGGCTCATTTCCTCGTATGGCATTTCATCGTAATACCGTAATGAAAATACAAGCCGCTGTTTTTCAGGAAGCTGCTGAATGGCCAGTTGTAGCTTCCATTCCAGTTTATTGGGGTCGAAATATTTATCCGCTTTTATCTGGTTGGAAAGAGCTTCACTGCTTTCGTCCAGGGAAAGGGCGGATTTTCGCTTTTTCTGGTCCAGGAAACTCAGGCACTCATTGGTTGCCACGCGATAAAGCCAGGTATACAGGCGCGCATCTTCCCGGAAATTCTCCAGCCCCTTCCAGATCCGGATAAAGGAATTCTGAAGAACATCATCAGCGTCATCGTGGTTTACCACCATCCTTCGGATATGCCAGTAAAGCTTTTCCTGGTACTTTTTAATAATTGCGGTAAAAGCCGCTTCTTTGGTTTCCGGATTTCTGAACCGGATCAGAAGCTCGCTGTCTGAAATGTTTTCTGCCATAAGTTTTGTTTTTCCCGCTGCAACCGGAAATTATCTACCGGATCCAAAACAAACATGCCACGGTTTTCGATCCGTGGCATGTTTACTATTCTCTAAAATACTATTTCCTTTTCATAACTTTTTCAACTGCAGCTACGATATCAGGAGTATCCAGTCCATATTTTTTCAAAAGCTCATTGGGGGTTCCGCTTTCGCCGAAAGTATCCCTGGTGCCTACGAACTCGATAGGTATGGGGAAATGGATCCCTGCGGTTTGCGCAATCGCGTCGCCCAGGCCGCCAATAATATTATGCTCTTCGGCTGTTACCGCGCATTTTGTCTTTTTGATCGAACGAACCACGGCCTCTACATCCAGCGGTTTAACAGTATGAATATTGATCAGTTCGACACTTATCCCTTTTTCTTCGAGGATTTTTCCCGCTTCGATCGCTTTCCATACCAGGTGACCACAGGCAAATATCGTAACATCTGTTCCTTCTGAAAATTGCTGGGCTTT
>JAEZAY010000336.1 GCA_023427575.1 Bacteroidota bacterium
AATACCGGAAGTTTAAGGAAGCCGCGTCCAGAATGGCCGAAATGGAGGCCATGCGCATGCTGATGGTTAAGCGCGGCAATATTCAAAAAGAATTAACCTCCATAGGTGAAGATGCCGGTGAAGGAACGGAAATCCAGGCAATCACCCTTTTTAAACTCATGAAGGCTTTTGAAAAGGTGATGAAGCGGGTTGAAGAAAGAAATAACAAACCGGTGCATACGGTGGTCAGGTACAATTATACCATGGAAGGCAGCCGGGAGCAAATGCTTGATCTGGTTAAAAAAGAAAAGCTGGTTTCTTTTGAAAAGGTTTTTGCGGTTTGCGAAGAAAGACTGCAGGCGATATTTATGTTCCTCTCTTTGCTTGAACTGGTTCAGCAAAAGTATATGTCCATCTTGATCGGTGAAGGAAAGTATAATTTTATTCTTGAGTTCAACGAAGAAAGAGAAGAAACCGAAACCGATGAGTTTGGGTATGAATGATCCCTGCCCGGTCTCTATTAAAAACAGAACAGGGATCTGTAATTTATTGAAGCAGTGATGAGATCGTTACTTTATCTTTCATCAGACGCCGGATAGTATCGGCAATTCCCCTGGCATCGTATCCACATTCGCGGTGGAGTTCTTTTACAGTACCATGTTCTATCAGCCGGTCGGGAATACCAAGTATAACCACATCCGCATTATAGTGATTGGCAACCATAAATTCGATAATGGCTGAACCGAAGCCGCCCACCACCGTTCCGTCTTCCACCGTTACAATCCGGCTATATTGCTGAAATACTTCATGTAGCAATTCTTCATCCAGCGGCTTTACAAAGCGCAGGTCATAATGCGCCGGATCAATTCCTTCCGTCCGAAGTTCCCGGATGGCCTGGGTGGCGAAATTGCCGGGGTGTCCCAGACTCAGTATGGCGATATCCTTTCCGTCTTTCAGCTTTCTTCCTCTTCCAATGGTCAATTCTTCAAAAGGCGTTTGCCATTCGGGCATCACTCCTTCACCTCTCGGGTAGCGGATGCTGATGGGTCTGTCGGTTGTATCAAGCTGCGCTGTATACATCATGTTCCGGAGTTCCTGTTCATTCATCGGCGAACAAACCACCATGTTCGGGATACAACGCATATATGGAATATCGTAAGCGCCATGATGAGTGGCCCCGTCTTCACCTACCAGCCCGGCCCGATCGAGGCAAAATATAACAGGCAGCTTCTGAATAGCCACATCATGCACTACCTGATCGTAAGCCCGTTGCATAAACGAAGAATAGATATTGCAGAACACTTTCATGCCTTGCGTAGCCATTCCTGCGCTCAGTGTAACGGCGTGCTGCTCGCAGATCCCCACGTCAAAAGCACGTTCAGGCATTTTGTCCATCATGTATTTTAATGAGCTGCCGGAGGGCATCGCGGGAGTGATTCCAAAAATGCGCTCATTTTTTTCAGCCAGTTCAATTATGGTATGGCCAAATACATCCTGGTATTTTGGAGGCTGAGGCAGCTCATAGGATTTGCGGAAGATTTCACCGGTGATCTTGTCGAATAAACCGGGAGCATGCCAGCGGGTCTGATCTTTTTCCGCCAGGGCATAACCTTTACCCTTAACCGTAACTACATGAAGCAGTTTCGGGCCGGGTATACTTTGCAGATCGTCCAGTGTATCTACCAGCTTGGTAATATTGTGGCCATCGATGGGGCCGAAATAACGCAGGTTCAGCGCTTCAAACAAATTGCTGCTATTGGTGATAAAACCCTTGATGCTATGCTCCAGCTTACTTGCCATCTCGCGGGTAAAGTTGGCGCCGATCGGCAGTTTACCCAGGGCTTTCCAGATATCGTCTTTGAATTTATTATACGTAGGAGATGTAGTGATATCGGTAAGATATTCCTTTAAAGCACCCACATTGGGATCGATGCTCATGCAGTTATCATTCAGAATGATCAGCATATCAGTATCAGCTACGCCGGCATGATTCATTCCTTCAAATGCGAGCCCGGCAGTCATGGCACCATCGCCGATAATGGCAATACATTTCCGGTCTTCCCCTTTGTATTTGGCAGCCATGGCCATGCCAAGGGCAGCTGAAATGGAGGTGGATGAATGACCTACGCCAAAGCTATCGTATTCGCTTTCACTGCGGTTGGGGAAACCGCTGATGCCTTTATACTTCCGGTTGGTGATAAAACTTTCCTTTCTACCGGTAAGGATTTTATGGCCATAAGCCTGGTGACCTACATCCCATACAAGCTGGTCGTAGGGAGTCTGGTAAATATAATGGAGCGCCACGGTAAGTTCTACCACACCAAGGCTGGCGGCAAAATGGCCACCATGTACACTTACTACATCAATAATATACTGGCGGAGTTCATCACAAAACTGGTTCAACTGTTCCCGGCGAAGTTGTTTCAGATCTGCGGGGGTATGAACCATCTTCAGCAGGGGGCCCGGTGTTATCTCCATTAATTGGTTTTTTTGGAGTCAAAAATACATTTTTTCAGGGCGGCAGCGCTTATTTAATGGGTTTGCCGGGAATATTTTCGTAAATGAGGAAAAATTACGTATTATGGTTTTTAATTCAATCACTTATGCAGGAACCGGGGCAGAATGCATTGTGCCGGTAAGGTAGGAATGCAGCCACTAGTCCTATTTTAACAGGTTAGCTCATCCAATTTATTAGTTTTGCCAGGTGCGTAAATTGTCAATTCTCCGAAAGATTTCAAATTATTGGTGGTGCCAGCTTTGCGGCTGGGGCATCGTCGGCCTCTCGATATTGTTCTATGCTTATACTTTCCGGCAGGAAATTTCCGGCGATTATCTCGTTAAGATCATTATCGTGATGGTGTCGGGAATCTCCAGTACCCATTTGCTCCGTCTTTTTATTAAAAAGAATAACTGGCTGCTGCTGCCAATTGAAAAGATCATCTTACGGCTGGGGATTGCTGTTATCCTGACCAGCTTATTATTCAGTCTGCTGGTTATAGGGCTGAACCAACTGGCCGATGTAACCGAAAACCGGCGGGGGCTCGATTTTTCTACCCGGCTTTTCGCCAGCATCCTGAATATTGGCATCTATATAATTCCCTGGGTGCTGATCTATTATTTTTATCACTATATGGAAAAGAGCCGGCGCCAGCAATTTGATACGCTGAAGCTGGAAGCACTGGTTAAGGAACTTGAACTGAAAACCATTAAGTCGCATATCAATCCGCATTTTATTTTTAATGCATTAAACAGTATCCGGGCACTGATAGATGAAAATCCCGGCAGGGCCCGCAATGCCATCACCGAACTCAGCAATATCCTGCGTAGCAGCATGCAGGCCGAAAAAGTGGAAACGGTTCCGTTTGAAAAAGAATTAAACATTGTGAAAGACTACCTGGCGCTGGAACATATCCGTTTTGAAGACAGGTTGCGGATTGAATATTCCATTGATGAAGACACCCTTGATCAACCGGTACCACCCATGATGCTGCAAACACTGGTTGAGAATGCGATCAAACATGGAATTGGTAAACAGGTTCAGGGTGGTCTTGTTAAGGTGACTTCCGATTTTCACGACAATTACCATGAGCTGATCGTACAAAATTCGGGAATGCTGAACGGTCATTCGAACAATGATGGATTTGGCCTTTCAAGTACAAAAAATCGCCTGCATTTATTGTTTGGAGAAAAAGCTAATTTTGAAATAAGGCAGGTGGATGGATTGGTGGAAGCCAGAGTTCTTATACCTGTTGAAAATAAATAAACCCTCACATGATAAAAGCTGTTATCATCGACGACGAGCGTCTGGCCCGTAATGAGTTGAAAAAGCTGCTGATGGATTTTCCTGAAATTGAAGTGATCGGGGAAGCCACCAACGCAGCTGAAGGCATTGAAAAAATTGAAAATCTCAATCCCGAGCTGATCTTCCTGGATATCCAGATGCCCGGAAAAACAGGCTTTGATATGTTATCGGAGCTCGACCGGACCCCCAACGTTATTTTTACCACCGCCTATGATGAATACGCGTTAAAGGCTTTTGAAGTGAACGCACTCGATTATCTGTTAAAGCCGATTGAACCTAAAAGGCTGGCAGATGCTGTACAGAAACTGCATTTGCAGGAAGAAAGAGAGCAGTCTCAGATAAATGTGCTGAATTTAAACCGCTCGGTGCTGACAGAGAATGATCAGGTATTTGTAAAAGACGGAGAGCGTTGCTGGTTTGTGAAATTATCGGAAATCCGGTTGTTCGAAAGTGTTGGCAATTATGCCAAAGTATATTTTGGAACCCACAAGCCCCTGATCTTAAAATCACTGAATGCGCTGGAAGAACGGCTGGATGAAAAAACCTTCTTCCGGGCAAACCGGAAACATATCGTCAATCTCAGACTGATCGAAAAAGTGGAACCATACTTTAATGGCGGGCTACTCCTTGAAATGAAAGGGGGTGAGAAAATTGAAGTGAGCAGAAGACAAACCGTGAAGTTTAAGGAGATGATGAGCCTTTAAATCATTTTTCATTTATCCCGTTGTTTTAAGCATTAATATATTTTTTGCCTGTAGCTGCAGTTTAGGCAGGTGAAAGGAAACATCTTAATCTATTCATTAATCCTGCTCTTAATACCTCCAGATGAGATCATTTATTTTAGCTTTTTTGTGTTTTGGTTTTTTGTTTGCGGCTGCTCAAAAGAAAGCTCCTGCGATTGCTATTGAGGAAGTGACCCGGATTCAGAAAGTACTTTCCTCCGATGAAATGGAAGGCCGCGCTGTATTTACACCCGGTATTGAGAAAGCGGCAGATTTTATTTCCGCTGAATTTAAAAAAGCCGGCATAAAGCCCTGGAAGGAAGATCTGTATTTCCAGGAATTTCATATGCAGAGATCAACGCTGGTTTCAGCAAGCGGTGCGATAGACGGCAACCCTGTAACAGACAACAACACGATCCTGATCTCTGCATCTAAAGAAGTTTCCGTTAATAATAACTCGGGTTATGAACTGGTGCGGATAAAAAAGGGCGATACCTTATTTACTTCCCTGCAGCGATTTATGAGCTCCGAAAAAAATTATCTGGTTATTGCCGATACAGTTCACAGCCGCCAGTTTAATGGAATTAAACGCTGGAGCAGGCAGGGAGCTACTCCGGGTAACACCATTGTGATAATTCTTACAGCGGCGGAAGGCAATGAATTTTCGGTGAATGTTAAACAGGAAACCGAAGCGCTTTCATTAAAAAATATTGTAGGGATAATTCCTGGGACCAGCAGGAAGGACGAGTACGTGATTTTTTCAGGGCATTACGATCATTTGGGCATTGGAAAGCCGGATAAGGATAAAGATTCAATCTTTAACGGAGCTAATGACGACGCATCGGGAATAACGGCGGTGATAATGCTGGACAAACATTTCCAAAAAGAGAAAAAACCAGCCCGCACCCTGGTGTTTGCAGCTTTTACTGCCGAAGAAAGCGGTGGTCATGGTTCGCAATACTTCTCCAAACAATTTGATCCCGCGAAGGTAATGGCCATGTTCAATATTGAAATGATCGGAACAGAAAGCAAATGGGGAACCAATTCAGCTTTTATTACGGGGTATGAAAAAACCGATATGGGTAAAATCCTGGAAAAAAACCTGGAAGGAAGCGCCTTCAGATTTTATCCGGATCCATATCCGCAGCAACAATTATTCTATCGTTCCGATAATGCAACGCTCGCGCGGCTGGGAGTACCTGCACACACGATTTCAACTTCAAAAATGGACAGTGAGCCTTTTTATCATACCGTGAATGATGAGTTTGAAACACTGGATATGAATAATATGACGGAAATTATTAAGGCTATAGCAATCAGCGCCAAATCAATCATCAGCGGATCTAATACACCGTCAAGAGTTGATACATCTACATTACGATAAAGATATTTTTAGCGGACAAATTTTTCCAGTACGGTTTTCATTTCAAGCGCTATCTGGTCGTTGCAAAGATGACCAATGCTGCCCTCATGCGTATGTGCCAGAGGTTTAGTATGGTCAAAATAGAAAGTGCCTGCATTTACGCTATTGCCCACCTGTTTATATGCTTCTCGAAATGGAAGGCCCTGGTTTACCAGTTCGTTAACAGCTTCTACTGTAAACAGGTATTTGTATTTATCATCACTAAGAATATTGTCGGCAACCTTCATATTTTCAATCATCAAACCGGTCATCTTTAAACAATTCTTCAACTCGGCGATTGCGGGAAACAGAATTTCTTTGGTAAGCTGCAGATCGCGGTGGTAGCCGGAGGGAAGATTGTTTAGCATCAGCGCAATTTCGTTGGGCAATGACTGGATCCGGTTGCACCGGGCCCGGATCAGTTCAAATACATCCGGATTTTTCTTATGGGGCATAATACTGCTTCCGGTTGTCAGCTCATCGGAAAAAGATATAAACCCGAAATTCTGGTTCATGTATAAACAGCAATCCATGGCAAGCCTTGCAAGCGTGGCTGCGATGAAAGACATTCCTGCGGCCATCGCTTTTTCCGTTTTACCCCTCGTCATTTGCGCATATACAGAGTTATAG
>JAEZAY010000501.1 GCA_023427575.1 Bacteroidota bacterium
GTTGACAGTGAGCCTGCCAGCAATGAACCCAGGATTGGTCCCGTACAGCTAAAGGATACCAGGGCCAGTGTAAGGGCCATAAAGAAAATACCCAGCAAGCCGCCTACTCCGGCTTTTTCATCGGCCCTGTTGGCAAGACTGCTGGGCATTGTGATCTCGAACAATCCAAAAAAGGAAAGGGCGAAAGCCACGAAAATCACGAAGAAAAATATATTCAGCCATACATTGGTGGAGATATTGTTCAGGATTTCAGGGTTGCTGGAATCGAGAAAATGGAATGGAATGCTCAGGATCACGTAAATCAGCAGAATAAAAAATCCGTAGATCAACGCATTCAGGATCCCCTGTCTGCGGGACTGCGACTTTTTAGTGAAGAAGGAAACTGTCAGCGGAATCATGGGGAAAACGCAGGGCGTAAGTAACGCTAACAGGCCACCGAAAAAGCCGAGAATAAAAATTCCCCATAAGCTTTTCGAGCGTTCATCTTCAATCCCGGTACCACCGCAATTATTAACGGGTGATCCGAGCTGAATTGTTTCTCTTTTCAAACCAGCTCCGCTGGCGTCTGAAACTTTCAGGCCTGCATCTTTAGCCAGGATAGCGCCGTTTTCCAGCTTAAAATGAAAGGGTTCTTCTACGGGGCTGGTAATTTCATCGCCCTTCATGGTCATATAACTGATCACCCCGCGGATATCCGTCAGGCCGGGTTGAACCTCAATCAGGGCTTCAATAACGGCTTCGTTTTCAAAATACCGGATCTCGAGGTTTTCAAACAGTGGCTCCGGTTTCACCTGCAAACTTCCTTTTTCTGCAAGCTCTGTTTTGGTAATCGCCGCTGAACTGGAGCTATCGAAAACCAGGCGTGAATTGGGAAAATCATCGCTGGCGCTGGTGGAAAACAAACGCCATCCGGGTTTGAGTTCCGCTTTAAAGATGAGTTTGAAATTATTACCGGAAACGGCATTTGCCGTGTAGGTCCAGCTTACCGTTTTCGTGGTATCCTGGGCAGCCAGGGATCCGGAAACCAAAAGCAGAACGACAAAATGCAGATACCGATAAAAATTATTCATCCGAAACACTTTCTGGGGGAAAAAATAAACGAGTTCAGCAGAACCCGTTTACAAAAATTATGATGAGGCGAAAATTATCCGCCAATATTCACGCTGAAATCGACTGTTGCGGGAGGAAGACATTGATGATCGTTACAAACCATAAACTCCACTTTTCCGGCGAGGTTGCTTTTTGCACTACCCCTTACCTTTACCACCTGGATGAAGTTTACATCTTTCTCATAATACTTTACGTCAGAACCAAAGGCTTCTTCATATACCTTTTTCATCTTGCCTACTTCTTTTACTTTTCCATCGAGCACCAGGAGCGGGTTTTTAGTAAAGCTGAAGCTGGTAGATACGGGACCTTCGCCCCCATCCTGTGAATACATATGATAATCGCCGTTAATAGAAGCTTTCATATGCACTTCGTATGTTTTATCGGCGATCTTCTTTGTTGTAAAAGTCCATTGAACTTCTTTATTAGACTGAGCGAAAACAAAACTGGTAACAAGGAGAAATGTGAACGCCAATAAAAGTTTCTTCATAACTGATTCTGATTTGTGAGCACAAAATTCCTACAAATATTGCTAAGGTTTCTTTAAATGTTCATTGCAGCCGTACCGGAAACTGTTAATAATTCCGGCTCAATCGCCAGCAGTTGATTAAAAACAATTTTGCCATCCGTATTTCCGATCAGTTCGGAACAGGCCCTTTCCGGGTGGGGCATCATTCCAAAAACATTCCCTTCCCGGTTACGAACTCCGGCGATATTGCGGGCAGCGCCATTGTGATTGGCCTCCGGTGTTACATTTCCTTCCCTATCGCAATAGTAATAGATAACCTGGTTGTTTTTTTCCAGTTCATCCAGCACCTTATCTTCCGCGAAAAATCTTCCTTCTCCATGCGCAATCGGGATCATCAGCGGGCGGGGATCCGATTTGGAATTCAGGTAAACATTTTTACATACAAATTGCTGGCTTGCGTTGCGGAGCAATGCTCCCGGCAACAGGTGGGCTTCGCATAAAATCTGGAAACCGTTGCAAACGCCAAGCACCTTACCACCACGATTCGCGAAATCGATCACGCTTTGCATCATCGGGCTGAAACGGGCAATAGCACCGCAGCGCAGGTAATCACCAAATGAAAAACCGCCGGGAAGAACAATGCAGTCTTCGGTAGAAAACATGCTGATATCGCGGTCTTTATGCCATAGCATGATCACCTCCCTGTTGAGATCATTTTGCAGCGCTTCCTGCATATCGCGGTCGCAGTTGGAACCGGGGAAAACAACAACTCCAAACTTCATTATTCAGATTTTTTAGGAGAAGCAAAGGTAACTCAATCCATGAAGAAGAAGGAATAGTTCACGAAAATTGCGTAAAGAAAGATGGACCAGTGCAATATCTGCGGGAACCTTTTTCCGGCCGGATAAAAATAGGCGGCGGCGTGGAAGGCCGAGATCGGGATCAGGGAAGAGATCCAGTTCACGTATTTATCGCCCCCGTTTACCAGGATGATCAGTAATGAGCTGATCAGAAACAGCAGGATCAGGCTCCAGTTTTTACGGGTCTGGATCAGCATTTTGTTCATATTGTCCTGAACATAATACCCGCCAATCATAAACGGCACCACCATCAGGGCAATGCTAACCGTTATGAACATGGATTCCGGAATATTGGGAAGGTCGAAACGAAGCGAAGGAAAAAGTCTTTCCCAGCTAAAACTATCGCTAAGAAACAGCAGCACACCAAGGAAATAATAGGGCGTGGTTACACCTAAAAATCCGATCATCCATTCCCGAATCCTGAAAGGACGCATAATGAACAAGGCGATAGGGATGGTAAATACATACACTATGGCGGGCTCATAAAACAGGGTAATTATACCCAGTTGCAGCCCTACGTTAAATACCGAATAATTCGGGTTGCCGGTATTGTACAGCTCGGCCATTTTATAGATCAGCCAGATAAGCAAAGTGTTTACCAGCAAAGGCGAAGAAAACTGGTTCCAGGCCGGGATTAGCGAAGTAAGCAGAAGGTAGCTCATCGCCGGCAGATAGGTGGGCCGGGCCAGGATTTTCAAACTGATGCAGATCCGGTTGAGCAAAGTAGCCTGGATCAGCAGGAAAATAAAGGCCAGCAGCGTATAAACAATGGGTTCGGGATTCAGCGGGGTCAGAAAATTAACGAGCCAGTTGTACAGATAATGATCTTCCTCCTGCCTGAATGCCGGCATGGGGCGGAGAAATGCGGCAAATTTGAGGATCAGCGCATAAACCAGCAGAATTAAAATGTTTCCCGTGCTTTTTTGTCTGAAAATTCCAACCACCTAATGCCTTTTATAAATCTATTTTTGCGAAAGTAAGATAGTTCCTGTACTGGCAAGGCATTATAACGGTACGGGAACCAATTTGTTTTCCGAAACGGGGCATAAATTCAAAGCCGCGGTCGAGGTTCTTTAAAGTTGGATACCGGGTGATTTTACCATCGGGACCAATGCTCTGATCGCTGAGTAAAAGCGTTCTTCTTTCATATGTATTAAACAGAAAATGAAGTTCACCCCCGGTATTTACCATTTGATGGGAGATCAGCGCGTCGGTTTCATCATCATATTGGCTTTTTGGGATCACATTGCTCCATTCGATTCCTCCGTCTTTATTGAATGAAAGCACCATTATATTTTCAGCGATATAACGGGTAGATTGCCTTCCTCCCCAGCGGTTCCAGGGCGAATTCCAGCCTCCAAAACCATAGGGTGAATAATAACTGTTGAAAGGCGATGACCATGGATTGTTCCAGGAAAGATAATCCCAGCGGTTGAAGGAACTTCCACCACGGCTCGAGGTATACATCGATTCGCCCACCAGCAGGTAACCGCCATCCTTTCGGATAATCATGTTTTTTATGAAATAATCATTAAAAGCCAGGCGCAAATTGGCATCCGGACCTTTAGCCTGGCGGCGAAGGTCATCGTTGAAGTAAGCGGCAATCTGTTTCTCAACGGCCCGGTTCTTCTTATCAAAAACGATGGTATACAAGCCTTCAATATTTCCCCGCCGCTGCTGGTAATAAAGGGCACTGAAGAAATAGCGGTTATTGGTATTGTCGACCTTTAATCTTACTTCATCCAGGATCCGGTCGCCGGTATTCAGATCGGCGATTTGAAACTGGCTCTCGGCAGGCGCTTTCGTCACCACCTTTAAATCGGTGATGTATTCGCTTCCACCCCTTCTGCGGTATTTTCCGAAAACCATTCCACCCTCATTGTCGAGCAGGAAATCAGTGAAATAATCGTTGCGCTCTTCCATGGGCATTTGAAGTTCCTGGCGATCGAGCAGCTTCATTTCATTATCCATTAGCAGGGTGGTGAACAGAAAATTCTTTTGATTCCGGCTATTGATCTTAAACACCATCACCCTTTGCTTATCGTCGGAGAAAATGGTAGTATAAATCTTGTTATTAGCGGCCCATCCGATCCGGGTGGTATCAATTTCAATTGGATCCTGAAGGCGCTTGCCCTCGCCATTGATTTTTACAGCCACACAGTGAACAATATTCTTGCGCTGGAACTGGTAAATCATCCAGGCAAAATCGTTGTAGGGGATGAAGTCTACATTTATGATCCGGTCGTCGAGTACATCCAGCTTTACCCGGTTCAGCAGTTTCATATCGTTATCATATACCGAGATATCGTTATCGGAGCGATTATTCTTATAAACAAGGATATTCCCTTCGATCCGGCCGATGATTTCGAAAATGGTACGGCGGCTGTCTTCTCTTTCAGGTTCACTGTAGGTGATCTTCTGGGCGATGGCCGACCCGGTAAATATCAATAAAACCAACAGAGTAGCGGTTAATCGATTCAATTTCATTTCAGCGCTTCCTTTTTTTATTTTCAGCAAATTACGTATTCACCCAACGAATCCAAAACAAGGGAAACATTTAGGTATTGTTTAAGATGATTCAGAAAGCCGGAAGGTTTTCTGAAAATATAATGAAATCTTTCTGAAAGGAAGGTTTTAACATTTCCCCCGCAAAAGGAAATTAAAATCAGGTAAAAATTTTCCGTATACCTTTGTTATCATTCCGTTAATCAGTTACTATCGTGGGTAAACAGACGAACAAAGTCACCGGGGCCGGGCTATTGATTGCATTGGGGATAATTTACGGCGATATTGGCACTTCGCCACTCTATGTTTTCAACGCCATCATTGGCAACCGGGTAATCAGTGATGAGCTGATCATCGGAACTTTATCCTGCATTATCTGGACCCTCACTTTACAAACAACTATAAAATATGTATGGCTGGTATTGAAAGCCGATAACCGCGGGGAAGGTGGCACTTTTGCACTGTACGCCCTGGTACGGCGCCAGAAAAAATGGCTGGTGATTCCCGCCATGCTGGGCGGAGCGGCACTTCTGGCCGATGGCATCATCACCCCTCCCATTTCCATAACGTCGGCGGTGGAAGGCCTGCGTAAATTACCGGCACTGCAGCATCTGGGCGAAACCGACAATACCATCGTTATAATCGTGATCAGTATTCTGGCTTTGTTTTTTTTCCTCCAGCAATTCGGCACCGCTTCTATTGGGAAATTGTTCGGGCCCATCATGCTCATCTGGTTTACCATGCTGGCCGTGCTGGGCATTTACCATATTTTCGACGATTTAAGCATTTTTAAAGCCCTGAGCCCCTACTATGCCGTCAACTTCCTGGCAACCTACGATCATGGGTTTTGGCTGCTGGGGGCCGTATTTCTTTGTACCACCGGTGCGGAGGCCCTTTATTCCGATCTGGGCCATTGCGGCAAACAACATATCCGGGTTACCTGGTTTTATGTAAAACTCTGCCTGCTGCTGAACTATTTTGGCCAGGGCGCATCGCTGCTGGCCCACCATACCGGAGTGCTGGTTAGTCCCGAAAACAAAGCCCTGCTTGGGATCAACGCATTTTATGATCTGATGCCTCAATGGTTCATTATCATCGGGGTCGTAATCGCCACCACCGCTGCCATCATTGCCAGTCAGGCCATGATTTCCGGTTCGTTTACCCTTATCAGTGAGGCCATGCGCCTGAATCTCTGGCCGAAGTTCCGGATTCGTTACCCTTCGGAGGAGAAAGGCCAGTTGTTCATTCCCGCCATCAACCTGATGATGTTTATAGGTTGCGTGGCCGTAGTACTCTACTTCCGCGAATCGGCGCAAATGGAAGCGGCCTACGGACTTGCCATTATCATAACAATGATTACCACCACCATTCTGTTCTCGAACTACCTGGTGGGCAAAAGAGTTCCTTCTTCCATCATCTATGTCTTCCTGATTGGTTTTATAATAATTGAAGTCGCCTATCTGGTTGCGCTTTTACAGAAATTCACACATGGCGGTTATTTTACGCTGATGATGGGGGGATTGATGTTCCTGATTATGTTTGTATGGTTTCGCAGCCGGCGCATTAAAAACAGGTATGTCGAGTTTGTGCGGATGGAAGATTATATTCCCCAGATCCAGGAGTTAAGCAATGATAAAACGGTTCCAAAATACGCCACCCACCTGGTTTACCTCACCAGTGCGAACAATCCCAAGGAAATAGAGCATAAGATTATTTATTCGATCCTGAACAGGAAACCCAAACGCGCCGATATATACTGGTTTGTGCATGTAGATACGCTCGACGATCCGTATACCTGCGAATACGTGGTGGATCATATCATCCCGAACGATATTATCCGGGTTGAATTCCGCCTCGGGTTCCGGATCGAGCCCCGGATCAATTTATTGTTCCGGAAGGTGGTAGCCGACCTGGTTCAGAATAAAGAGGTAAATATTACCAGCCGCTATGAAAGTCTGGAACGGAACAATGTAATGGGAGATTTCCAGTTCATCGTTATGGAAAAATATTTGAGCCAGGATAATGAACTGGCGATCAGCGAAAGGCTGATCATGAAATTCTATTTTTTCCTGAAAGAATGGAGCCTGTCGGAAGAAAAGGCATTTGGACTGGATTCTTCCACGGTAACCATTGAAAAATTTCCGCTGATCGTTGCCCCGGTTACGGAATTGCGGCTTAAACGGATCAACCAGGATTCTGGTTATTAAAAAAGAAATGAAACATATTACCGTTACGGAACTCCGCGATCAGATAAAGGCTCATGATGCTCCTTTATTGATCGATGTACGGGAACCGTATGAACATGAGGATTACAATATCGGCGGAACCCTGATGCCGCTTTCAGAACTTTTTGAACATATCGACAAAATTCCCGGCGATGTACCCGTAGTCGTTTATTGCCGGATGGGAATCCGCAGCCAGATCGCGATCCAGCGGCTGGAAGCGAAATTCGGGTTTAGGAACCTGATAAATCTTCAGGGCGGCATTGAAGCCTGGCGGAAAACGGACCCGAATTAAAAAAAAGCGCGGCAAATCCCGATGGGGGTTTTGTTTTGAACGGAGCAGATAAATGGTAACTTTCTAACCGGATTTAATCACTTCTATATCTGCACGCATTGACCATCGTATACATTTTTTCCGGTCTGATTTTTCTAATGCTCCTGATCTACCTGTTGCAGGACAGGTTTATTTTCAAGCCGGAAAAACTTCGGGCAGATTTTGTTTACCGCTATGATATTCCATTCAAAGAACTGTTTTTCCAGGTAGAAAAAGGCGTTGTCATAAACGGTTTGCATTTTTACCGCGAGAAGCCGATGGGTCTGATCCTGTACTTCCATGGCAATAGCCGGAGCATTAAAGGATGGGCGAAATATGCCCGTGATTTTTACCGGTACGACTATGATGTGGTTCTTGTTGACTACAGAGGTTTTGGTAAGAGCACCGGCAAAAGATCGGAAAAGCGCATGCTGGCCGATATGCAGTTTGTTTATAAAAATCTGACCCGGCATTATCCCGAACACCATATAATAGTTTATGGCCGGAGCCTGGGCAGCGGGTTTGCGGCAAAGATCGCTTCGGAAAACAAACCCCGGTATTTGATTCTCGATGCACCCTATTATAATTTCCGGAAAGTAATCGAGCGGTTTATTCCGGTACTGCCGGTTCGGTGGGTACTGCGCTATCATTTGCGAACCGATCGCTGGATCAGGTATGTAAACTGCCATACTTATATTATCCACGGTACAAAAGACCGGCTGATCCCGATCCGCCACAGCGAAACCCTGCAGAAGATCAATCCTTCAAAGATCACTTTGATCCGTATTGAAGGCGGCAGGCATAATAATCTGCCTACATTCCCCGAGTATCATAATTTTGTGCGCGATATCCTGAAGTATTAAACCTAACAGTTGTTTAAAGGTGGACCGGAATAAAGCGAAAAGAAAAAAATGGCTCGCGGCACTGAAAATTATTATTCTGGTGTATTGTATAATCGGCATCCTGCTGTTTTATCTGCAGGATCATCTCCTGTTTCATCCTGAACCGCTGGATAAAGGCCATTCCTATGCATTTTCCCAGCCTTTCCGCGAGCTAAATATTCCGTATTCCGCCGGTTCAAATATCAATGTAATCCAGTTTGTTTCGGATTCCATTCCAAAAGGCGTGGTTTTGTATTTTCATGGAAACCGGGATAATATTGCGCGGTACGCCCCCTTGTCTTCACAATTTACAAAAAACGGGTACGAGATCTGGATGATCGATTATCCGGGATTTGGTAAAAGCACCGGCCCTTTTACTGAAGCGGCTTTATATGACTGGGCGCTTACATTTTATAAACTGGCCCGGGCAAGATATTCGCCCGATAGCATCATCATTTATGGAAAATCGCTGGGTACAGGCATGGCCACACAGCTTGCATCGGTGCGAGACTGCAAACATCTGATACTTGAAACTCCTTTTTATAGTTTGCCTTCAGTTGTAGGCTTTTGGCTTCCCCTGCATCCGGTAAACCACCTCATTCATTATAAATTTCCCAACGGGCAATATTTGCAAAAGGTAACGGCACCGGTGACAATATTTACCGGCACTGATGATCTCACCATTCCGCTGCGAAACAGCCAAAGGCTGCAGCCTTCTTTAAAAACAGGCGATGAGTTCATAGTAGTAGAAGGCGGATCGCATAACGATCTTTTTAAATTTAAAACCTACACGCAAAAAATAGATTTACTGCTTAATTGATTTGAATTAAGAATTTTGGCCTTTTTTGCTTCGATCGTTTATCTGTTAACGTGATTTTTCGTTTTCCTTCCCGTTTTTTCGCGAGGGATCGATTGCGGTATTGACATTACGGAATATTATGATTAGGTTTAATATCTCTTAGTCCAACCCCTTCTGAACGCGCCCGGTTCACCACAATTCCAGTTGCTGCCACATACATCGTTTTTAATTCCGCCCTCCAGCCAATCCTGATTAACCATATTGGAGCTTTGATTCAGATAGTTACAAACAATAACTAGTGGGGGAATATGGATACCAATCAAATTGAATTACTGAGGCAAGAAATTGAGAAGAAGCTCGGACGGAAAATCATCTCATCGTCGGATTGCCATTATATCTGCGCGGAGATTTCACACTGGGTGAAATGCAAGATCAGCTTTAATACCATCCGGAGATTTTTCAACCTGATGAAAACCAGTCACCAGCCTTCTTTATATACCCTTAATGTTCTGGCATCGTACTGTGGCTATTCCTCTTATGATGAATTTTGCAGAACCAAGCAAAAGGAAAATACTCCCGGGTTTGATATGCAGGGATCCCGGCTTCTTAATTACCTGGTTTTTCTGTTCAAAAATATCGAGGTTAGAAATAACAATGATGCCACCTGTTTCAGCATCATGCAATACACCATTAATTATCTTGAACAGCAAACGCATATCATCGATCGGTTCCAGCGCGAGATCGCGAAGATCAGGAACGGTCAGGTTTTCTATTTTGAGCAATGTGTAAATACCGATAAGCTAAACAGCTTTTATGGTGAAGGTTTGCGATATTATCTTCATGAAAAGAGAACGCCTGAATCGCAGATCTTTGGTTACTCGTTGCTATGCCTCCGCAGCTGGCTGAATGGAAATACGGAAGAGCTGATGGATCATTACAATACCGTGATGAAATTTAATATCAGCACGCAAACCCCGCCATCTGTTTCGGCCCGGTATTTCGCCACTCAGTTGTATCACAGCTCGGTGCTGGGTTTGAACCCGGAGCGGATCCTGATAAATGCACGGCAATATTTTGCTTCCATCTCCTCTTTCCGCGACAATTTCACTTCATTTCACTGTTTTGAAACAATTATCGCGGAAGCCCTGGTTCATGTGGGACAATACGAAGAGTCGATATACTATCTGGATGTAATTTATAAGAAAATGAAAATGTCGGTTCCAACCCAACTAACCGAGTCGCTACTGCAGACCATCTACCTTTTAAAAGCCACTTCATTTTCGCAGATGGGAAAAAAGTCGAAGGCGCTGGAGTTGCTGCAGCTGGTCGATCCGGTTAAGTTCTACGTGTTATCGTACAAATATTACAATGCGCTCTATCTGATTCTGAAAAAAGCCAACCGCAGCGGAACGGTCCATATTGAGCAGGCACATGAGCTGATCAAATTAACAGGCTTCACGCGACTTATCAGTTTATACGCACCGGTTTCCGGATCCACGGAAATTATGAATCACCAGTCCTGATTTTATTTTACGGTGACAGGATCATTAGTGTCCGGGTAAATGTATTCAATGGGCATCGGAAGAAATCCGTTAAGAAAATTGAAACGGACGGCGTAAAATAAAAACAGTTGTTACC
>JAEZAY010000394.1 GCA_023427575.1 Bacteroidota bacterium
AACCGGACCTGTGGCATTGCTGCCAGCGGCATCAAAATCAGGATAAGGCAAAAGGCGGCGAAGGCGCCGGAACAGCGCTTTGCCCAGGGGGTCCGATCATCCTGATTTGCATATCGCATGATACAAATATAATTTTTGCAGAAATCGGAGCCTAATTACCCGACTTAAAAATGAAGAAGGAATAATAGATTATTCAGTCCTTTATGAACCGGCCACAGTATCACCCGGGATTAAAGGTCGCCCAACTGTGGACGCATAACAATATCCTCTACACATGCCTTGTCCGACAAATGAGCCGTTGCATAAATCATCCGGGCAATATCGGATGCCTCCATAATCCGGCTTTTTTCAACCCCCGTACCGGCCCATGAATCGGTATAAGCTGCGCCGGGAAAAACGGCCGTTACCCGGATTCCAAACGGCTTCATTTCTTCGCGCAGATTTTTTGAAAACCCTGCCAGCGCATATTTACTGATACTGTAGGAGCCTCCGTTGGGGTATGCGTTTAATGAGGCAATGGAACAAATATTGAAGATCTGACCCTGCCTCTGCTCCATCATTCCCGGAATCAAAATCCGGGTAAGATGATAGGCTCCGTATAAATTGGTTTCAATCATTTTTTCCAGGGTTCCTTCCGCTTCATTGTGCACGGAACCCGGAATAAATTGTCCGGCATTATTTATCAGTATATCTACTTTGTTCACCTGTTTTAAAATCCAGTTTCCAAACTCTTCTACTTGCTTTTTAATACTCACATCGCAGGTTTTCGTGAGAATGCTGGTTCGGGGAAAACGGCCCTGCAATTGTTTTCCCAATCCTTCCAGTTCCACCCGGTTTCTGGAGCATAACAGCAAAGTATGACCCTGTTTATCAGAGGCAAATGCTTCCGCTATGGCCTTGCCGAATCCTTTCGATGCACCCGTAACTACAATATTCATGGCTTTCCTGTTTTAGGTGGCGTTGGTTCTGATCACCCATGGTTCTAAATTAACCGTTATATTTTAAATGGAAGGCAATGTAGGGCAATTAGGCAGACCCGATGAGTTAACTTTGCCGCATGAAATACCGGCACCTGTTTTTCGACCTCGACCATACCCTTTGGGATTTTGATGCCAACAGCAAACTCACCCTGACGGAATTATATCATTCAATGGAGCTCGAAAAAATTGGCGTTCATGATTTTGATCTGTTTCATTCTTTCTATCTGCAACACAACGATAAATTGTGGGCGAGATATAGAAACGGATTTATTAAAGTGGATGAGCTGCGCTGGAAAAGAATGTGGCATACGCTGCTGGAATTTAAAATTGGCAACGAGCCACTGGCCAGGGAACTGGGCACCCGGTTTCTGGATCTGCTGCCCACCCGGAATTTACTGTTTCCTCATACGCTGGAAGTGCTCGGATACCTACGGGAGAAAGGGTACAAGCTGCACCTGATCACCAACGGTTTTGAAGAAACCCAGCACCATAAACTTCGTAACTCCGGACTGGCAGAATTTTTCATTGAAGTAATCACTTCCGAAGGTTCGAACAGCATAAAGCCAAAAAAGGAAATTTTTGAATATGCTTTTAACCGGTGTTCGGCCGATCCGCATTGCAGTATTATGCTGGGCGACAATATTGAAGTGGATATTCAGGGCGCGATCAACGCCGGCATCGACCAGGTTTATGTAAACCACACCAATTCTGAACCTGCCATCCAGCCTACTTATATGGTTCGCTCATTAAAGGAGCTGGAAACCATTTTTTAACCGGTGAACTGCTTGTTACAGTTTGGCTATAACGGTAATGCCGCCTTTAACAACTTCATTCAGTTTAACATTTACCGTAGTACCCAGCGGAAGTAAAACATCTACCCGGCTTCCGAATTTTATAAAGCCCATTTCCCTGCCCTGCTCCACCTGCTGGCCTACCTGTAAATAATTCACTATCCGGCGGGCAACCGCACCGGCAATCTGCTTAACCAGCACTTCCGCTTTATTGTTTTTAATGACCACGGTATGGCGTTCATTTTCCGTTGAACTTTTCGGATGCCATGCCACCAGGTATTTGCCTCTGTGGTATTGATTGTAAACCACTTCCCCGCTAACGGGATTGCGATTCTGGTGTACGTTCGCCGGGCTCATAAATATCGAGATCTGCAGCCTTTTCTCTTTAAAATATTCTTCGTCATAGGCTTCCTCAATCACTACCACTTTTCCATCCGCCGGGCAAATAATCAATTCTTCCCCGGAAACAAGCTGACGATTCGGAACCCTGAAAAAGGAAATGATAAACATAAGCAGTACCAGGGTAACCAAAAATATGAACCAGCTTATCCAGGGATAATGGTAGCTAAGGAAATAAAAAGATGCCAGATTGATGGCAGCGAAAATAATGGTGCTGAATAGAATACTTTTAAATCCTTCTTTATGAATCGTCATGTCAACAGTTAAGCTGTAAAATTAAGTAATGTTAATAAGAAAGCTCCGAATCCGATATGGATGTCTCAACCGGGTTTTACAATTTTGAAATCACCCACAGGTAGATCCAGATGCAGGGGGTGGCAAGCAGCAGCGAATCGAACCTGTCGAGAAAACCGCCATGACCCGGCATAATGCTTCCGCTGTCTTTTACATCGGCCATTCTTTTTAATTTACTTTCCAGCAAATCGCCCATGGTGCCGCTAACGGCAGCAATGGTACAGAATCCGATCCAGAACCATAAAGCAGAACCGGGCACCAGATAAATCATGGTGAAGCTCAGAATGCCAATGGCCAGTATGGCCCCTGCGGCCGTTCCCTCCCAGGTTTTTTTTGGAGATATTTTTGAAAAAGGGGTTTTCCCAAACAATGACCCGCAGATATAGGCCATGGTATCGTTGATCCAGATGGTTGCGATCAATACCATCGGAAGTATGACGGGAGAACCAGCCGCAAATGAAAAATATTCGCTGCGGATTCCTGGCTCGGAGGCTTCATTTGATCCGATGCAATAGATATCGATTAACAAACCCCAGCTCAGTGATATGTACAAAAGACCAATGGCCGAATATCCGATATTGCGTGGCCTTAAATTGCCCGACAATAACAGTTCGGATACCGGCAGAACGATTGCCAGGATCAATCCCATCCACCAGCCAAGAGCGTGCAGGTTTATTCCAAAAACAGCAAAAGAATTGTTGGTAAAATAAAGCATGAAACACCAGCCGGCCAGCATTACCCCGAACTGATGCGCCGGCGAGATTTCGGCATAGTCGGTATCGATTTTCCGGATCAGTCTTTGAAACTCAGTCCAGCATCCAAAGTGAATAATGGAAAAAAGCAGAAA
Organism: Bacteroidota bacterium; assembly: GCA_023427575.1. Taxonomy (GTDB): domain Bacteria; phylum Bacteroidota; class Bacteroidia; order Chitinophagales; family Chitinophagaceae; genus Flavitalea. The sequence continues at coordinate 3,312 of JAEZAY010000394.1, forward strand.
AAAGCTCCAGTTGTTTATCAATAAGCCGGAAAGCATCACCAGGACGAAAGCTATGGCGGTGAGCGCGCGGGTTTTAAATACGGAGATGTTTAGAGCCATATCGGGGATAGATTCGTACTAAAATTCCGGAAGATCGCTCCGGCCATACAGTTTTGAATACCGGGCAGTCGAAATCCGGCTGAGATACCAAAGTATCGCCAGCACCAGAAAGCCGCTGATCGCGGCCATATACAGTGGCAATCCGGGATTTTCGCGGATGTATTCCGGAGCGAAAGAAACGGCCACCACCTGTACGGCATTGTTAACAAAATGGGCTATAATGCTGGGCCACAAACTGCCGCTGTACCAATAAAGCGCGCCGAGCACGACCCCTAAAAACATTCTTGGCAAAAATCCCTGAAACTGGAAATGCAATGCAGAAAATATGATGGATGCTGTAATTATTCCCATCCAGGGGCTGCGGCAGATCTGGATCATTATCCGCTGCAAGGCCCCCCTGAAACAAAGCTCTTCACATATGGCCGGCAAAAGGGCGATGATAAAAATATTGATAAAAATATCGAGGGTATTGTTCACTTTGAGAAATGCTTCCATTTGAGCCGTGGCATCCTTTTCAAGATTTTCCATCCAGGCCGGCAGGTTGATCGACTGGTTAAACTCGCCCAGCCAGAATACCGAGGGAAAGGCAAAAAGAATGACAGCAATGGCAATCGGATACATGAGGCTTTTTTCCGCAGGCCGCAGTCCCAGATGCCACCAGTAGTTTCCGGTAAAAGTAATCCGCGAATAAAACCAGGCCGGCAGCAAGAAAATGGTTACGGAGGAAATCGCCTGAATCCATTTCAGGGTCGAAAGCATTTCGGGATTGGCAAAATCGGGGGTTCCCGTAGTTATTCCCCTGGAAACCAATATGGCAAACATGGCAATAGAGGAAAGCAGAAAGGCTGCGCCCAGTAAACCCAGAAAAATTCCTAGCTGCGACCAGGGTGAACGAACCTGTATTTGACCTGTCATGGGGAAAAACTGTTATTTTTGCAGATTCCTTATCCGCTGATAAGGTTATGCAAGATAAGCAAGAAGCCGATACCCATACCTGAAACATAATAAGAGAAAGATGCCATCAATTGGAGATATAAAACTTCCCGATTTCCCCCTGTTACTTGCTCCAATGGAGGATGTGAGTGATCCGCCATTCCGGGCGGTGTGTAAAGACAATGGCGCCGACCTCATGTACACTGAATTTATCAGTTCGGAAGGACTGATCAGGGACGCGATCAAAAGCAGGAAAAAGCTGGACATCTTTGATTATGAACGTCCGATTGGTATTCAAATCTTCGGAGGCGATGAGGAAAGTCTGGCCATGGCAGCGAAAATTGTAGATGTTACCAATCCCGATCTGCTGGACATCAATTTCGGCTGTCCCGTGAAAAAAGTAGCCTGTAAAGGCGCGGGCGCGGGCGTTTTAAAAGATCTTCCTTTAATGGTTCGGCTTACAGAAGCGGTGGTAAAATCAACCCGGCTTCCCGTAACGGTAAAAACACGGCTGGGCTGGGATGAAGAAACTAAAAATATTGAAGAAGTGGCTGAGCGCCTGCAGGATGTGGGGATTAAAGCGCTGAGCATTCATGGAAGAACCCGGGTTCAGATGTACAAGGGTTCTGCCGACTGGACCCTGATCGGGAAAGTAAAAAACAACCCCAGGATCAAAATTCAAATCTTCGGTAACGGGGATGTTGACTCGCCGGAAATGGCGCTGGAATATAAAAACCGCTATGGGGTAGATGGAATCATGATCGGGCGCGCCGCTATCGGGTATCCCTGGATCTTCGACGAGATAAAACATTATTTCAGAACCGGTGAGATCCTTCCTTCGCCCTCCGTTCAGCAAAGGGTGGAGGTTTGCCGGAAACATCTTCGCCGCTCATTTGAATGGAAAGGACCTGTGGTTGGGATTTTGGAAATGCGCCGTCATTATGCGAATTACCTTAAGGGACTTCCCAATATTAAAGAATACCGGGCAAAGCTGGTAGTTAGCAAAGAGCTTGAATCCATCGAAGAGATTCTGGATGAGATCATTGAAAAGTACGCTGGGTTTGAATTCGAAAAAACCCCGATTGTACTGGAGAATTATCATACCAAATGCGCTGTATAAGTTCCGCGTCGGTTTCAGCTAAAATTCAATTTCCGGGAATTCCGCCGGATCATAATAGTGGGTCAGAATTCCTTCGGCATTAATAATATATTTGGAAAAATTCCAGGAAGGTTCCTGTGCATTCCATCCATTCAGAGCCGGATCGCTTAGCCAGTTAAACACTTCATCCTGCCCCAGCCCTTTTAATACACTGGATTTTTTGGCGATGGGAAAGCTTACGCCGAAATTTAATTTGCAAAACCGGGCGATCTCTTCGTCGCCGGCTTTTTCCTGCTCCTTAAAATCGTTGGAGGGAAAAGCAATGATTTCCAGCCTTCCCTTATATGATTCATACAATTTTTGCAGGCGATCATACTGGGGCGTATACCCGCAGTTGGAGGCGGTATTCACAATTATAACAGATTTGCCCCGCAGCAATTCCATTGGAAGCTCAGATCCATTGCTGAGCCTGACTTTGAGTGAATAAAAAGATACCGGCGGCACTGTATTGTTTTCGTTTTCCAACACTTTATCCTGGTGACCTACCAGTTTGGAAAAGCGGATAAATGCCGGATACACTTTTTGAAGAACTTTTTGTTTAAACGTCATGTTTGTCATAGCCCTTTCTCTACCTGATCAGTTTTTTTAATAAAGACAATTTGCCGCTCAGTGGTGGATATTTTACAGATGGATCGAACCAGGTGGGGGATTTTAGAATCGATTTCCGGTGACTGAAATTTTCAAAGCCCGTTTTCCCATGGTAAGATCCCATTCCGCTGTTTCCAATTCCGCCGAACGGCAGATTCGGATTCGTAGCATGCCATCCCGCATTGTTCACACATCCGCCGCCGAACGAAACATTTTCTAACCAAAACCGCTCCGATTTTTTATCAGATGTAAAAACATATAGTGAAAGGGGACTGGGATTGCGCTGAACCAGGTTCAGGGCTTCTTCACTGGAATTAAATTCAAGTACCGGAAGCAGGGGCCCGAAAATTTCATCGCTCATCAATTTGCTTTCCGGCGAAACCTCATCCAGAATAGTGGGTTCAATATATAGCTTCGAATCATCTGAACGGCCTCCATGCCGGATTTTTCCATGTTCCAGGTAGGCAAGGATCCGGTCGAACTGGCGTCGATTTATGATCTTGCCGAACTCGGCGCTGCCAGCCGGATCTTCGGTATA
>JAEZAY010000407.1 GCA_023427575.1 Bacteroidota bacterium
TCGGAGTGGATCTCGCTGCCGCTCTTTTTCCTGAAAAGAAATTCGCAGGGTATTCAGAGGTGAAATGTTTCGGATGGAGATCAACGGTAGTAAGGCAAATAAAATGGAGATCAGAATGCCGACCCCAATGCCCTGCAAAACGGCAGACCAGGTTACGGGGGTCTCTATTTCGATGGGCAGCAGATCAGACAGCACGATGGGTAACATTTGCTGAATCAGAATTCCAAGGGCGGCTCCCAGTACCGATCCAATAATTCCAATTCCGATGATCTGCAACAAAAAGATCATGAAAGCCTGGCTGGCTTTTACCCCCAAACATCGAAGTACAGCAATCATCCCGATTTTTTCACGGATATAAATATGAATGGCGCTTGCCACGCCAATACATCCCAGTAAAAGGGCAATGAAACCAACCAGTGACAGAAACTGGGTGAGGTCCTCGAAAGAACGTCCGGTATCTTCTTTCTGTGAAGCTACGGTTTCATAATCCAGATCCTCCTTATCTAAGGTGGGTGAAAGATCTGCAAGCAGCTTTTCCAGATTCACCTTCCCATCAAACTTATAATAGTACCGGTAATTGATCCGGCTTCCCTTTTGTTCAAGGCCTGTTTCTTCCAGATATTGAAGCGGAATATAAACCGCGGGCGCAACCGAAGCCGACAATCCCGACTGACCAGGCGCTTTTTCAAGGGTTCCGGCAATTACAAAACGAAGATTCCCCACCGCGATGGAATCTCCATTCTTGGCATCGAATTGTAACATCAGCGTTTGGTCTACCAGGGCCGCCTGCTGATTCCGGAATTCTTTCCCCGCAGCCGCGGGCACGGTTTGTAATTCGCCATAGTAAGGGAATTCACCTTCCAGCGCTCTTATTTGTACAAGCCTTGTTCCATTATTTTTAGTGAAGTAAACCATGGAAGCAAAGCTTCTTTCGTGCGAACGGCGATCGCCGATCGAATCGAGTAATTGCTGCAGGTCGGGGCTGGGCATCCGGCCGGATGAAATTTCAAGATCAGCGCCAATCAGGGTGGCCGCCTGTTTATCCACGTTTTGTTTCAGGTTTTCACCCAGCGAATAAATGGCAACCAATGCGCCGATGCCAAGTATAATGGAAGAAATAAACAGGAACAGCCGCGAACGGTTGCGCCGGCTATCGCGCCAGGCCATTAACATCAGCCATGAAAAATTGATCGGGCGGTTCGGGTTCATTTAAAGAAGTTTCCCTGGTTTCTACAGTTCAAAATGCGGTTATGGTACAAGGTTAGGGTAGCTGGCAGCAGTCAGTTCATCGGAGGCAATCCGCCCCCCTTTGATCCGGATAATTCTCTGTGTTTTGGAAGCCAGATCCATATCATGGGTTACCAGAATCAGCGTGGTGCCAGCATCCTTGTTCAGGTCAAATAACAGGTGCACTATATTATGACTGGTATCCTCATCCAGGTTTCCGGTGGGTTCATCAGCAAAAAGAATCAGGGGCTGATTTGAAAATGCACGGGCAAGTGATACTCTTTGTTGTTCGCCGCCACTTAACTGGGCGGGATAATGATGAGCACGGTTCGCCAGGCCCACTTTTTCAAGCAGATCCATAGCCCTGTTCCGGATATTTTTTTCATTTCGCAGTTCCAGGGGTACCATTACATTCTCGAGCGCCGTAAGGGTTGGCATCAATTGGAAGTTCTGGAAAATGAAGCCTACATACTGATTGCGGATGGCTGCCCGTTTATCTTCACTCAGTTCGTTTAATCGTACGCCATTCAGTTCCACAATTCCGGAACTGGCGCGATCCAGTCCTGCACAAAGCCCCAGTAGCGTGGTTTTTCCACTCCCCGAAGGACCCACGATTGCCATGGTGGAACCGGCTTCCACCGAAAAGTTTACATTATCAAGAACATGCAGTTTATGACCTGCACTGCTATAGGTTTTACTGAGCGATTCAATATTTAAGACTTTTTTCAATTGCGATTGATTTAAATTGCCGGAATGAACCGGGCATGCCGGTACTAAACTTGCATTCAGTAAAAATAACATTAATGATCATTGACCCGCTGATTAAGGGCAGGTTTTTGAACCATTTATTAAAAACATAACAAGCTGGAATCAATGAATCGATCCATTTCGATATATGCGATCTTATTGTGGATGGTCGTTTTAACCGGATGCGCGAACAATTCGGGGGACAGTAAAGAAGATGCAAAAACGGAAACAAAGAATTCTATGGAGAAGAGCCCGGCAGAAGAAAAAAGAACCATTGTGTTTTTGGGGAATAGCCTGACCGCGGGTTATGGGCTGGATCCATCGCAGGCATTTCCCGCCCTGATCCAGAAAAAAATAGATTCGATGGGATTGTTATATAAAGTGGTGAATGCCGGAGTAAGTGGAGAAACCAGTTCGGGCGGTTTAGGCCGGATCTCCTGGATCCTGCGTCAGCCCATCGATATTTTTGTACTGGAACTGGGAGCAAACGATGGTTTGCGTGGTATTCCCGTTGCCGAAACCAGGAAAAATCTGCAGGCTATGATCGATAGCGTTGCCAGCCGGTATCCGGCAGCGAAAATTATGCTGGCGGGAATGCAGATCCCTCCGAACATGGGTGCAACCTATGCCTCGCAGTTTAGAGAGCTGTTCCCGGATCTGGCTAAACATAATAAGATCACCCTGATTCCATTTTTGCTGGAAGGAGTGGGCGGCGAAGCAAGGTTTAACCAGCAGGACGGGGTTCACCCTACCGCAGAAGGACAGGCGATTCTCGCGGAAAACGTGTGGAAATACCTTCAGCCACTCTTATAAGAGCCTGCAGATTATTTGTTAAACCGGTTTCGACAATCGTAAAATCAACGAATTTTGAATCGGCACAACCATTCTAAAACGATCATGATGCGGCGAACTATAAAAAGTTTCTGGGTTCTTTTCTTAATGCTGAGTTTCGTTTCTCCGTTGATAGCACAGTCTGATCTGCCCGATTACCGTAACAAAAAAGATAATCTGCTTAAGTTAAGAGAAAAGGAGATTCGCAGCGATATTGCCAGCTTTGCTCTGGCAGGCATTACAGAACGTACCGGGCGGGCGCCTCTTCAGGTCATTCGTCCGGCAAGTTATAATGAGAAGCAGTTGTTATTCGAAGGAAACAATGTTAAAGTAATAGTCACGAAAGATTTTTTTGTACCTGAAAACCACAATCTGGCTTTTGAGGAAAAATACCTGGCGAAGATTGACAAAAAGCCTTTTTATGGAAGCCTTGGCTCAGTGCCTCTTACCAGTATTACCGGGGTAACTGTACTAATTGGCAGCGACACGATCGCCATTCCGAAAACAGCTTATAATGATTTACACAACCCGGCATTTTTTTATCGTGATGCATCGGGCAATCCTAAAACCCTGAATGGCGTTTACTTCTCGCCAGATGGCCGAAAGATTTATATCTATCTGTTAAACCGGAACGGAAACAATTCCTACGAAGTAACCTGGGTCATCCAGGACAAAACCTTTCTGCGCAGGGTGCTCGATTTCGATTTTATGTAACTGGAAGCAAAACCTAATTGTTTTCTTTTCGGAATCTCAAGGTTTCACCGGTATCCAATTTGAGAAAATACGTTCCGCTTTGCAGATTACTGATGGAGACATGCTGAATTTCGTTTTGAATCAATCCCTTCTTTAACGGACGGCCCAGGAGATCATAAATAGTGAATTCCGTCTTCTCTCTGTTTCTGGTTTGAATACTGATTGAACCGGTACGAACAGGATTAGGATATAAACTGGCTGCCAACCCGGTTCTGCCTGCGCCAATTTCCACTGTTTTACAAATTGCAGCCGATCCATCGTTGTCTACCTGCTTCAGCCGGTAAAAGGTTTTACCTGGCATCGGGTTTTTGTCGGCGAATCGATAGCTGGTAGGGGTGGTGCTATTTCCGGATCCTTTAACTTCTCCGATTGAATAAAACTGATTGGCCAACTCAGACCTTTCGATAATAAAATGATTATTGTCTTTTTCGGAAGCTGTACGCCAGTTCAGCAACACCTGATCACCCTCACGGCGGGCTGTAAACGAAATTAGATTAACGGGCAACGATACGAACGAGCCCAGCGAAATGGGATAAAATCCCGCACCCACCACAAAAGGCGGGTTATCAATTCCTTCAGAAGAAACAAAACCGTTTAAACCATCGGTAAAACAAATTCCTTCCATCTGACCATAGGTTAGGGAAAAGCCGGCGCCAATCCTGCGTTTATTACCGGAAAAAAAATGATTGCCCTGGTAATCGGATAAGAGCCAGATAAACAATACAGCGAGGTTTGACTCATAACCGGCAAGTGCAATTTCACCGTTTGAAGCTATGGAGGCATCGGTAATCAAACCGTTTACATTATACGATTCAATCGGAACGGCCACATGGGTTCCCGGATTGTTGGGGATGGTGTAATGAGTAGTGCGACGGTTGATCCAGTCTTTTGTAAACAGATGGATGGTATTATCTTTTACAAAAAAAGCTTCGCAATCGTATGCCGTATTGTTTGCTCCATTTGTGACGGGGTTTTGGATCACCTGGTCCTGGTATGAGAAATGAATAATCTCTGCTTCTACGCTTGATTCAGTGCCGGAGCCCAGTTCTGATTTCAGGATCCGGTAGATCCGCAGGTTGGTTCGGTTTCCGTTCACATTATTTCCAAAATCACCAATATAAATATACTGCTGGTCGGAAGATATTGCTTCCCAGTCTTGATTCACGGCATTACTGATGGTAACGGCTTGTTCGATGGCTCCGCTGGTTTGATTGATCCGATAAATGGCTGCGGCATTATTGCCATCGTTATGAGTCCACAAATTGCCATCAGTAAAAGTGAGGCCCGAATTTTCCTTAAGGGTTACCGGCAGGTTTCGTTTGTTGCTAAGAGTTATCGACTGCGGATTATAGTTGCAGGATCCGTTATTAATCCTCGCTTCGGCATCATAATTATTGGCAAGGGGGTCTGTGCAACCCTGTTGAGCAAATGAAAAATTTGATTGAAATCCTGCGATCGAAACAATAAAAAAGAGTTTGAGAAAAAAGTCCATATAGGAAAATATAAATGGATGGAATAAACGAACCTTGCGATTATTTTCAGGATCTGATTTTATACCAGTTTCATCAACGGATCTTCTGAGCAGACACACCGCCGGTGGTAATTACGACCGGCTTAATATAGCCATCGGCATCAAACTCCATTTTATCAATGCAAACCTCCCTTGAATTTCCGTCGGTTTCGGTTAGAGGACGACGGTGGTAAATAATAAACCAGTCTTTTTTGTTCAGGGGTCCGATCACTGAATGGTGACCGGCGCCTCTGGCGATATCGGGATTCTGCTGCAAAATTTTGTCGATCCGTTTAAACGGACCCAACGGTGAGTCGGCAATGGCATAGGCTACGCTGTAGTCGGGGCCGGTCCAACCGCCTTCCGACCACATAAAATAATATTTGCCATCACGCATGAACATAAAAGGGCCTTCCACATATTTTTCCGGCGTAATCTCTTTGAAGATGGTTCCGTCATCGAAGGGAATGAAACCTGTGAAATCATCATTAAGCCGTGCTACATTGCAATGCCTCCATCCGCCATAATAGAGATAATGCGTTCCGTCCTTGTCCCTGAACACGAACTGATCAATTGGTTGGGCGCCATTATGAAATTTATCAATCAGTGGCTTCCCCAGGTGATCCCGGAACGGTCCTTCCGGTTTTTCGGAAACCGCAACGCCAATTCCACCCGGTTCTGCATCGCTTTGAATATCGTTTGCGCCAAAGAAGAGGAAATATTGATTTTTATGTTTTATAACGGAAGGTGCCCAAACTGCTCTTTTGGCCCATTTAATGGCGGAGGTATCAATGATCCGCGAATGCTTTTGCCAGTTTACAAGATCCGATGATGAAAAAGCATCCATGAAAACCTGCTGGTTGTAGGGAGCTGAAAAGGTTGGATAGATCCAGCATTTTTTGTCGAAGATAATGGCTTCCGGGTCGGCGTACCATCCCGGGAAAATTGGATTGCCGGATTTCCGTTTTTGGGCAAATGAACCATAAATGGAAAGGAAAAAAACCATTACAAGAAGCAAGATTTTATTCATTGATAGAAATTTAGCCGTTTTAACGTAATTCTTCTAATAGATACGGTTCCGTAATTAAGATTATTCAAATACAAAGTGCATTGTTTAAAAACAAAACACAAAAATCTGGTTTCCCGGATCGGGTAATTGGAATTGAAAATACTACAAACACTTAATCAACGTTTAAAGGTCGGTTTTGAAATAACGGATGATTTTCATAAAAATATTAAACCCGGAAATCATCTATTCAATTCACCAATCCTACACATTTATGAAAACACGCGTACTTTTTGCCTTTCTTTTAATGGTTAGTATCAGCGCTTCATTTGCCAATAATATTGGTGAAGTAAGGAAGCAGGTAGTTCAAAATTTTAATAAGGAATATGCCAATGCTACCGACATTAAATGGACTGTTACCAACCAGTTTACTAAAGTAACTTTTAAACTGGAAGATCAGATTTTATTTGCTTATTACAATCTTGATGGAGAACGCATGGCTGTATCCAGAAATATTTTGGCGGGCCAGCTGCCACTTGCACTGAGTGAAGATATTAAAAAATCGTATAGCTCATATTGGGTAACCGATATGTTCGAGATTCTGGATAAGGATGGTACACACTATTATGCTACCATCGAAGATTCTGATCAGCGGATTGTACTAAAAGGCTCCAGTTTTGCCGGAAGCTGGTCCGTACACAAACGAAAATCAAAAAGCTAAACAATTATTTAAAAGAGCCTCCGAAAGGAGGTTTTTTTATTGGGAATTCCAGGTACCGGATCATCAAACCCCTTTTGATTATTCACCGAAAAAAACAGTTTCCTTTACAAAACGAATAAATATTTAGTTGCCTTCTTGTCGGAAACTTAAGTAGATGCAGTTCGGATAGTTTTATTTTATTTTGCTGCAAAATCTGAACAATCAATAAGCAATTTG
>JAEZAY010000419.1 GCA_023427575.1 Bacteroidota bacterium
AGAAATTATTATTGTCCGGGTAAATATTCAGTCGGCCCCGGAAGAAATCCGTTCAAAAAATTGAGACGAAGGGCGGTGATAATGTGATAATGTGAAAATGTGCAAATCTATGGTGTCCGGGTAAAATGTATTCCCCCGGGCCTCGGAAGAAATCCGTTAAGAAAATTGAAACGGACGGCGTAAAATAAAAACAGTTGTTACCGCAGTTGGGAAATGATTCTTAGCTCGTAAGTCCTACTACTGCTGGGTTATATTCTTTCGCTGTGACTTGTTTTTATTTAGCCGGAAGTTTCAATTTTCAGGATTTATTCCGGAGCCCGATTTTTTTGCTCCACTTTTTTTCTAAAAAAAAGTGGAAGGGGTCATTTACAAAGACTGCTCCCAATATGCCATTAATGCGGGTTTCAGGCAAATAGTAAGTTAATACCCGGAAACTAATTATGTGCAAATGTGCAAATCAGTGGCGTCCGGGTAATAATTTTCCATTCACTGCCACTTATACAAGAGTGAGGTTTTTTTAGGAAGCCAGAAAACATTTTATCCGGACACCAATGGTTTTGCGTTATAACTCATAAACTTTATCTTTCCTGACAAACCAGATTATGGCTGAAACAATTTTTACCGACCTTATTGCGGCAGGATATAATTTTAAAGGTGAATCTTTTCCCATTGGTGCTGCCATGCTGAATGGCGAAGTGCTAACCGGTTCAACCATTCAGATCCCACTGAAAACACTGAACCGCCATGGGCTGATTGCCGGCGCCACCGGTACCGGTAAAACCAAAACCCTGCAATTGCTGGCCGAGGGTTTAAGCAATAACAGCGTTCCCGTCATGCTGATGGATATAAAGGGTGATCTTAGCGGCATTGCTGCCGAAGGAATATTAAATGATAAGATCAGCGAACGGATTGGGAAGATCGGGATTCCATACCAGCCCGGCGCTTTTCCCGTTGAGTTGCTATCCCTGAGTAATGAACCGGGGGTGCGGATGCGGGCAACGGTAAGTGAATTCGGGCCCATTCTTTTGTCCAAAATCCTGGGCCTGAATGATACGCAGGAGGGCGTAGTTTCCATGCTGTTCAAGTATTGTGATGACAATAAGATGCCCCTGCTCGATCTCAAAGATTTTATCCGTTTGCTTCAATATGCCGGCAATGAAGGAAAAGCACCGCTCGAAAAAGAATACGGCAGGATTTCCACCTCTACCACCGGAACCATACTCCGGAAACTGATCGAATTGCAACAACAGGGGGCCGATATCTTTTTTGGCGAGCCTTCTTTTGAGATCGATGACCTGATGCGCATCTCCGATGATGGTCGCGGCATGATCAGTATACTCCGGGTAACGGATATGCAAAACCGCCCTAAGTTATTTTCAACCTTCATGCTGAGTTTGCTGGCCGAACTATATGCCACATTGCCCGAAGAAGGAGATATGGATAAACCAAAGCTGGTCTTATTCATCGATGAAGCGCATCTGGTATTCCAGGAAGCAACCAGTGCTTTATTGCAACAGATTGAAACGGTAATAAAACTCATCCGCTCTAAAGGTGTAGGGATATTTTTCTGTACGCAGAATCCGCAGGATATTCCGGCCAGTGTACTGGCACAACTGGGACTAAAAGTGCAGCATGCCTTACGTGCTTTCACCGCCGCCGACCGGAAAGCGATCAAACAGGCAGCGGAGAACTATCCTGAAACAAAACATTACGATGTGGCCGAATTGCTCACCCAATTGGGTATCGGCGAAGCCTTTGTTTCGGTATTGAACGAAAAAGGAATTCCAACTCCGCTGGTTCACACCTATCTTTTATCCCCGGCCTCACGGATGGATATTTTATCGGATGCGGAAATTCAGAAAATTGTCAACAGTTCAAGACTCGTCCGAAAATATGCTCAGATAGATGATTCGGAAAGCGCGTATGAAATTTTGAATGCCAAACTCGAAGAAGCCTCGCTCCGGAGTGAAAGTATTCCGGTTAAAAAAGCAACGGCAAAGCCCGAAAAGTCGACAATGGAAAAAGTAATGGAAAGTTCGGTTACCCGACAGATCGGTAGAACAGCCGCCAGCATGATAACCCGGAGCCTGCTTGGAGCACTGGGGCTGGGTGGCCGCTCAACCAAACGAAAAAGCTGGTTCTAAGCGGAATGAAATCGTCACCGGGATGCCGGTTCGCTTCCTGACAGAAGCTGAACAGCATCCCCGTTTTTATTCTTTCACCATCGTCACAACGCCTTTTTCATCCACGCGGATTTTATTTTCCGATTGTAAAAAGTTTAAAACCTCCAGCAATTTTTGCTTTTTGATATGCTTCATTTCTCCCGGTAAGCTGAATGTAGTGTGCCGGCCCGATTTTATCAGTGCCGCCAGTTCTTTGTGAATAAGATTAAATTCTTCGCTGCTGAGAGATTTTTTTTTCCGGGCCAGGCAAAAATCACAGATCCCGCAGTTCCGCATTTCGTTATCGCCAAAATATTCCCCGATCAGTTTGCTGCGGCATTGCCCGCTGTCGAGATATTGCAGCATGGCCCGGATCCGGGCCGCATAGGTTTCCTTTCGTTTAAAATAATTAGCCGCATTAATATGAAGATCTTCCGTTCGCATCCGGTTTTGCAGAAAAAATAACTGTGGTTTGTCTTTTTGCGGCTTGTACTCAATAATCCGGTTCTGATGCAATAGGTTCAAACTTTCGGTTACCACCACATCATGCTGCCTGATCAGGCGGGCGATCATTTTTTCATTCACATATACCGCCTGATCAAAAATCCCTTCATAAGTTCTCAGCAAGGTTTTAATCAGCGGTTCCAGGTCTGGCCTTTGTTCTTCAAATTCGTAAACCCTGCGTTTGTCGGCAACAAATTGCACCGTTGCGGGTAAAAACACCTGTTCGTTTAACTGTAAAATCTCTTCCTGCTCGAGTGTTTTTAAGGTGGCCGTCACCAGCAGACTGTTAAGACCCGATTGTTTGATAAAACCGCCCAGATCAAAATCAAAGGATTGGCCTTCGCCCGCACCGGAAGGAAGCTGAAGGTAATTCATCAGCATCTGATAAACTTCCCGGATCCTGGCCACCGGGGGATAACGCTTATCTGGCATTTCCTTCAGTTCCACCACTTCCTTATCGTTGTATAACAGTACCGCATAAGCGCGATTTCCATCGCGGCCGGCCCTTCCCGCTTCCTGGTAATAATTTTCCAGTGAATCGGGAACATCGGCATGAATAACTACCCGTACATCGGGTTTGTCGATACCCATTCCAAAAGCATTGGTACATGCCACCACTCTCAATTCATTATTTATCCAGGCTTCCTGCCTGTTGGCCCTTTCTTCATTGCTCAGCCCTGCATGATAAAAACCCGAGCGTATTGAATGCATATTCAGCAGATCCGAAATTTCGCGGGTTCGTTTGCGGCTTTTGCAATACACGATAGCCGTTCCGGGAACTTTTGACAGGATCTCCACAATCCGGTTGATCTTTGAATCGGCTTCAAACACACTATAGGATAAATTTGGCCTTTCAAAAGACTGTCGGAATACCCTCGGCTCTTTAAAATTTAATCTCGTGCAGATATCTTCCTGCACTCCGGGCGTGGCCGAAGCGGTAAGCGCAAGCACAGGAACACCGGGCAACTCCTCGCGCAGGCTGGCGATCCGCAAATACGGAGGACGAAAATCATAGCCCCATTGCGAAATGCAATGCGCCTCATCTACCGCAATCATCGAAACCTCGAGCGAAGGCAAATACTCCAGAAAAATTCTGGTTTCCAGTCGCTCGGGCGATACATATAGAAACTTGCAATTGCTATTACCCGCTACGCGCAGGATCTCGTGCACTTCCTTCCTCGTCTGCCCCGAATAAATGGCAAAGGATGTAATGTTCTTCTTTCGTAAGTTTTCCACCTGGTCCTTCATCAGGGCAATCAATGGGCTTATAACCAGGCAAAGCCCCTCTCTGGCCATTGCCGGCACCTGGAAACAAATTGATTTACCGCCACCTGTGGGTAGAAGCGCCAGTGTATCTTTTCCGTCAAGCAGCGATTGAATGATTTCTTCCTGTAAAGGACGGAATGATTGATAACCCCAATATTGTTTTAATATGGATTGAAGCGATGACAAACAACGGTGTTTAACAGTTTAAAACTAAACCAGGGAATTGACCCGGGCAAGGGGCGGGTTTATACTACCTTCTTTACATACAGGCGACCGGAATTGGCAGCCAGCACCACATCGCTTAAAGCCATTACCAGCGCTCCGAATGCAGGGGTCAGAAACCCAAGTGCCGCCACCGGAATGGCAATTATATTGTAAAAGAATGCCCAGAAAAGGTTTTGCTTAACCGTCAGGAACGTATGTTTTCCAAGGCCCAGCGAGGCAGGAAGATTTTTAAGTCCATTGTCCATCAGCACCACATCGGCTGTTTGCATGGCAATCTGCGAAGCATCGCTTAAAGAGATTCCGATCGTGGCTTTCGCCAGAGCCGGCGCATCATTGATGCCATCGCCTACCATGGCGGTTGGATTTTGCCGGCTTAGCATTTCCACCGTCTTCATTTTTTCTTCGGGCGATTTTTCCGCCATTACCTCATCAATCCCCAGTTCATCGGCCAGCATTTTACATTTAGCATACCGGTCGCCGCTGAGCAGGAAAGTTTTTATTCCTTTATTCTTTAAGTACTGAACCACCTGTGCCGATTCAGGCCTCACCTCATCTTTTACATCTATCCATCCTATCAGTTCATCATTTTTAAGAACGTACACATTATGCGATTCGTCGGTGGTGAGATGAGCCGCCGCTGTAAAGGATGCTGCCAGATAAATATCGCCATCCCGGGTTTCGCCCCGCATCCCGAAACCTTTTATCTCTTCGGTTTTTTTCCAGCGGAGATCGTCCCTGGTTTTCCAGTTCGCCGCTATGGCTTTCGAAATCGGATGATTTGAATACCGCTCAAGCGAGTAACTGATTTTTTTAAATTCCGCTTCGCTCAGTCCCGATTTAACCACGGCGAATCGGTCGATCCGGAAATTGCCGGTCGTCAGGGTCCCCGTTTTATCAAATACAACCTGCCGGATGTTTTTGAACAATTCAAGGCTTTTTGCATTGCGGAAAAGGATCCCGGTTTTGGCGGCTCTTCCCAATCCTACCGCGATGGCCGCCGGGGTGGCAAGACCCATAGCGCATGGACAGGCAATCACCAAAACCGCAATCATTCGCATAAGCGAGGGCGTGAATTCCTGCAATACAATCATATTTACTATAAACGTGATGGCAGCAATTGCCAGCACAACCGGTACAAACACCGCGCTGATCCTGTCGGCCATCTGCTGAACCGGTGGTTTTTCACCCTGGGCCTGCTTTACCAGGTTTACAATATTTGATAAAACCGAATCTTTGGCTGCAGCAGTAACCTGGGCTTTCACTGTTCCCCCGGTTAATACGCTACCGCCAATCATCAGGTCTTTTGGTTTCTTTTCTACCGGCAGGGATTCACCCGTTATGATCGATTCATTCACGCTGGCTTCACCCCATAAAATTTTACAGTCGGCCGGCACCAGCTCCCCATTTTTGATCAGGATCAGATCGCCGCTGCGCAGACTTGTGTTTTCCACCGGAAATAAAATTTCCTGATGCTGGTCATCAAAAGCGATCATATTGGCCATTGTTTTTTGCGATTTGGCCAAACTGTTCAGCGCTTTCTGCGTGGTTTGGATCGACCTTTCTTCCAGGTAATTTCCTAAAAAAACCAGGGTTATAATGGCTGCCGAGGTTTCATAAAACAGATAATCTTCCGCCGATCCGATCAGCGAACCGACCAGGCTGTACACAAAGGCTGCCGTAGACCCGATCGCAATCAGCACATTCATATTCGGCATTCCGTTCCGGATGCTTTTAATAGCGCTACGGCCAAAAAAGCTCATTCCCACTATATACACCGGAAGGCAAAGGGCAAGCTGCACCCAGGGATTCATTAAAAAGGGAATATGAATCCAGTTGTCGAACATATGCGCCAGAAGGGGTAGCGTAAAAATGGCGCAAAATAAAAAGCGCGACCAGTGGTCAGAAAGAAAGCGTTTTTTCTCGATTGCTTTTGCCCCATTTGCCTGTACCGAAAATCCCAGTCCTTCAATCCCCTTTGAAAGCAGGCCTGGGTCTTTTTGTTTGGGCAGATCAAAGCTCAGATCTCCGCTGATCAGGTTCACTTTCACATTTTTAACGCCTTCCTTTTCCAGGTATTTGCTGATCGATAGCGAACAATTCGCACAGGTCATTCCTTCAACATTCCAATTTATTGTTTCCATTTTACTATTCTTGTCTGCTGCAAAATTACCCACTAATCCCAGCTCTTTGGCTCTTACAGCCGATTATTATCTACACCTGGTTGCAATTTTTTAATCGCTCCGGAAAAGTATTTTCCTCTGTCTGCTCCATCCTTCAGCATCTGCTTTTTAAAGTTGTAAATACCAGCTTTCGCGCTCCGTTCAGCTTCGTTGCGTCGCAATCCGTTCATCGTTCGCCGCTCTGCCCGGCAAAGAATCAGCCGGCTTTTTGCTTTTAAATACACTTACACAGGCGGCTCTGAAAACCTCGTTGCCAGATTTAAACAATCAAATATGTCATTAAGCACCGAATTCAGAATGTTGGAGCTTCAGATAATGTGCAATCTGATAATTTGATAATGTGATAATGTGATAATGTAATAATGTTAAAATTTGCAAATATCCAAAAGAGACGGACAGCGTAAAATAAAAACAAGCACAGCTAAATAATATAATTGTCCGGATTTGAATTTTCACATTATCAAATTATCACATCAGTGGTGTCCGGGTAAAATGTTTTTCCCTGGGCCTCGGAAGAAATCCGTTAAGAAAATTGAAACGGACGGCGTAAAATAAAAACAGTTGTTACC
>JAEZAY010000420.1 GCA_023427575.1 Bacteroidota bacterium
GGTAACAACTGTTTTTATTTTACGCCGTCCGTTTCAATTTTCTTAACGGATTTCTTCCGAGGCCCAGAGAAATACATTTTACCCGGACACCAATGATATCCGCATTATCACATTATCACATTATCAAATTGTCAAATTAGCACATTATCACATCATTGCTCTCCCGGTAATAATTTTACATTTACCTGTAGCCTGCATTTATAGTGAAACGGAAGCAGTCATTGTAAAATATCTTAACTATTATAAAAATCGGCAAAAATAAAGCGGGCTGAAATTCAACCCGCCTTATTATGCGATCGAAAAAAATCAACGGAAGAAAGCAAAACGGGGAGTCCGGCTTTTTTGTTTCTGCAACAAATAGATGGCGAGAACAGCCGTTGCTGTGATTCCGAAAACCTGCAATAACAATCGATTTGTTTTGGCGGGTGGAAGGTATTGCACGCCTTCTTTGTTTACCAGAGCGGGTTCATCCACATAACGGCCATAAGCCGGTACCGCATCTTCTTCAAAGTTTTCAGCCAGGTTGTGGAGCGAAGTCCGCAATTCCTCGCCTTTCATCGGACGGCCGTGGCCGGTTGCTGCCAGCTCGGGATTCAGTGCCGCAAGTTTTCTCACCGAAGCCGCGGCGGATCCCCAGTTATATGTGAAATATTTCGGCGGACCCGACAGAACCCGGGTTTGCCTCATAACCGCTATAGCAGATTCCTGCTTGGTAGTAACAAAGGCATCACCGGCAATCAACACCTTGTCTGATTTTCTGAACAAGCTAATATGGCCCGGCGCATGGCCGGGAGTATGGATATATTGCCAATCGGGAAGAAAAGGCAGCGTTCCATCTTCCGGCAATAATTGCAATCGTTCGCCTATATCGATCGGACCTTTTGGATAGATAAATGACATCAGCGACATCATCCCCCCACCCACACAAGGATCCGGTGGCGGATACGAAGAAGTTCCATTCAGATATGGCCGCTCCATCACATGAGCATAAACCGGCACATTCCAGCGCTCGGCCAGTGTTTTTAATGAACCAACATGATCAAAATGCGCATGAGTCAGAATAATCGCCTTCGGCGTTATCCCGGGCCAGAACAATTTTTCGGCAACTTTCAGCACTTTGGGCGCCGTGGTTTTCAGTCCGGCATCCACCAAAACCCAGGAATTTTCGGCCGCATTATGGATAAGATACACATTGACGAACTGGTCTTTGATTCCCCATACGCCGGGAGCAACCGAATACCAATCTATACAAAACTCCTTTCCGATCTTTTCTGTTTTCATGTAATATAGTTTGGAGATCACGAAGAAAAATCATACCAGCTACCCCTGAGATGATTTTCGTAACGGGATAATCAGTGTAAAAAAACAAACCCCGCGATTGCGGGGCTTGAGATTCAGTCTTCTAAATAACCTGTTGAATTATTCGCTTATACATCTGTTCAACATATACTTCAAATTTCAACAGACATTGCTCAGTCTGAATCATACTTTGTAGTGTACGGAGCGGATTAATTATGTCTCACAGTACCTAAACCAAGCGCATTCGCATCGGCTCCGGCCGCAAGTCCTTTTGCATAGGCGGTGTAAATTTTTCCACTTTCCAGAACAACTCCGGGAACTTCCAGTACCGACTGATCGCCCACCCATACATTAGCTGTGTAAGTACCGCTTTTTACAGGTGTGAAGTTCTGAAGTTCAGATGCTACCGGGTTGTCACCAATATAACTTTTGTTATCAAGGCGGATCGTATCGGTTTCATTGGCCAGTACGATATCCACTTCAGGCGCATCGGGTGAAAGGTGCAGGAACCGAACATGCGACTGATCGGCTGCGGGAGCTGTCAGATTATCTTCCAGTACAAGAGTCCGAAAGCTACCATTGTTCAGCGTGTCGTAGGTAAAAACGGAATAATTCTTGTCTGCCGCTAAAGACAGGGTTCCTGTATAATAATCACTGGTTCCGTCTGTAAAACGGATATTCTGATTATCGCCGGAATTGATCTGTAGATAAGGACTACCAGCCGCACCGGTGGAAGATCCAAAAGCTACTGTACCTCCGTTTGTTGCTTTCTCGTCGCCGAAATAAACATCAAATGGAGAAGAACCGGGAGAAGCATTCACAAATGCAACGTTCGATCTTTGCTGAACAGGATCAACATCATCGTCTTTATCGCATGAGGTGAGAAAAAGGGCAGAAGCTGCAAAAAGCGGAAGAAACGATGCAAGAAGCTTCGAATTTTTTTTCATAAATCTCTCTTTTTTTTGTGGTTAATGTGATTACGTGTTCCTAACCATTTTCAAAGACAGTGCCTACATGCCAAATAAAGAAATGTGAAATTTTGAATCACTAAGTAAAACATTCAGAATGAATAGGGTATAACCCCGTAAATGTGGAAAACTGTTTCTACAAGCTGTTCTTCAAAAGCCAGAGCGAGTACGATTTTGTGGATCTACCGATTTTGTGAAACTCTGTTATGTAAACACTGAACGACAAAAAAAAGAAACGCCTGGGTTCGGATCTCAGAACACAGGCGCTATAAATTTCAGACGGAATAATTAAATTCCTGGCATGTATAACATACAGGAACAAACGATGCAGGATCTTCGGCAATATGCCGGCTTCACAACAAACATGGAGATCAGGATAGATTTTTAAGAGCCCTGATAATTCTTTCAAGGCCGGTTTCAATGTTCTGCATACTATTGGCAAATGAGATCCGGATGCTGTCGGGTTCGCCAAAAGCGCGGCCGGTAACTGTTGATACGTTGGCTTTGTTAAGCAGATACATGCAAAGATCATCCGCATCCCGGATCAATTCTTCCCCATCCTTCTTACCAAAATAATCTTTCACGGTTGGGAACACATAAAAAGCTCCATCCGGTTCCAGGCAATGCCATCCCGGAATCTGGTCGATCAGTGATAATATTTTAGATCTCCTTTTTCCGAATTCCGCCACCATTTCATTAGTTGGGCCCAGATCGCTGGTTAAAGCAGTTATGGCGGCTCTTTGCGTTACGGCACAGGTGCCGCTGGTAAACTGGCCCTGCAGTTTTTCACAGGCCTTCACCACTGTGGGGTGAGCTGCCAGAAACCCAAGCCGGTATCCGGTCATTGCAAATCCTTTACTTAATCCGTTGATTATAATCACCCGGTCTTTAATTTCTTCAAACTGGGCAATACTTTCATGCTTCCCCACGAAGTTGATGTATTCGTAGATTTCGTCGGAGATGATAAAAATCCGGGGATGTTTTTTAAAAACTTCTACCAAAGCTTTTAGTTCTTCCTTCGAGTAGATAGACCCGGTAGGATTGGAAGGCGAGGAAAAGATAAATAGTTTTGATTTGGGGGTAATGGCTGCTTCCAGTTCCGCGGGAGTAATTTTATACCGGTTTTCAAAACTGGTTCTT
Source organism: Bacteroidota bacterium (assembly GCA_023427575.1). GTDB lineage: Bacteria > Bacteroidota > Bacteroidia > Chitinophagales > Chitinophagaceae > Flavitalea. The sequence goes on from JAEZAY010000420.1 coordinate 3,408, forward strand.
ACCAGCTTTACGCTGCCTTCACCCAGCTTTACGATTTCCGAATAGGTTACCCAGTACGGAGTGGGAATAATGACCTCATCACCAGTATCCACAACCGCAAAAACCGCATTGGCAAGGCTTTGTTTGGCCCCTGTGGAAACCAGAATGTTTTCGGGTTTATAGTCCAGATCATTATCACGCTTCAGTTTGGTACATACAGCCTCCCGAAGATCGGCAAAGCCGGCAACCGGGGTATAATGACTGTAATTGTCGTCCACTGCTTTTTTCGCAGCTTCCTTAATGTGTTGGGGAGTGTCGAAATCTGGTTCACCCAGACTTAAATCAATGATATCTATACCTTTTGCTCTTAATTCGCGGCCAAGTTTGGCCATTTTAAGGGTTTCCGGTTCGCTGAATCGATCGAGACGTGAAGACAAATCCATGGAAATATGACTTGGTTTAGAAAGTGGCAAATGTATGGAATGGAATCTTTATAATTCTCATAAAAAGAACCAAAATTCTTAGAAATTTTCAATTTGTATAAATTTGATGCCAAAACGATCCGGAAGGGAATTATTTTAAAAATAAAGCGGCCTAATCAGCAGATTCTGAATTGTTTATAGAATATCCCCAGGTCGTTGAATTTACCTATATAATATGGCCGAAAACATTATCTTTGCCCACTCTTTAAAAAAAACAACATTGCAATGAGAGTATTGGTTAGCATTTTTGCTGCTCTTTTAATCCTTATCTCCCTTTACCAGCTTTCCTTTACATGGTTTGTGAACAAGCATGAAAATGCTATGGAATCTACGGCGATGCAACAGGTTCAGCGCGCCTTCCCCGCCCCGGAAAAAAAATATCCGGATAACAAAGAATTGCAGGCAAGATACAGGGACACTTTTAATCACGCTTTCAGAGAGCGTTACGAAAATTTACTGGACAGCACCAAGGATCAGAAGATCACCTGGTGGGGTCAGTCTTATCAAAAAGCGAAAGAAAGCGAGTTATTGCTGGGTCTGGATTTGCAGGGCGGTATCAACGTAACCCTGGATATCGCGCTGGAAGGTCTGATCACGGGTTTGGCCAACAATCCGAAAGATGCTCAATTGTTAAAAGCTATCGGGGAGGCCCAACGCCGAAAGCTAACCAGCGATCAGAATTTCATTGATTTATTTGGAGCTGCATTTCCCGCTGTTAATCCCGGAGCAAAGCTCGCCCCCCATTTTGCCAACACCAATCGTAATAAATTAAGTATAACAGCCAGCGATGATCAGGTACTGAATTATCTGCGTCAACAGGCCAACGATGCGATGGCTCAAACCTTTCAGGTTTTACAACGCCGGATCGACAAGTTCGGAGTTGCCCAGCCTAACATCAACCTGGATGAAAATAAAGGTATAATCACTGTAGAACTGGCCGGCGCCACCGATGCAGAGCGTGTTCGCCGTTATTTACAATCTACCGCAAACCTTCAGTTTTGGGAAGTATATACACTGAATGAGCCCGCCATCATTAATGGATTTCAAAACGGGTTAAAGGCGATTGAAAACTTCACCAAACTTCAAAAAAGCGCTGATACGACCAAAGCTCCGGTTCCTACCGCTACGGCCACCGATACCGGAACTGCCGCATCAGCTATCGCCGATTCGATAGCAATCGCCAATCAAATGAATAATCCGTTTCTGCAAATGTTTCAACCGGCATCACCGTATACGGATGAGGTTGGACGTCAGCGTTTCGGTGCTGTGCTGGGATATTCCGCTTTAAAAGATACGGGCAAAATTAATGAATACCTGCGCCTCCCGGCTTTCCGTTCATCCTTCCCTTCAAACCTGAAATTCCTTTGGGGAAAACAGGAGCTGGATGCAGAAGGAAAGTCTGTAAACTTCCTGCCTTTGTACGCCATTGAAACCATACCGGGAAGAGATGGAGCACGACTGGAAGGTGATGCTATTGAAACCGCCGATCAGAGTTTTGACCCCATCACAAACGATGTTCTGGTTAATATGAGCATGAATACCGCCGGTGCGCGGACCTGGGCTTCCATGACCGAAAGATCGGCCAGAGATGGGCGTCCGATTGCGATCGTACTGGATGATATTGTTTATTCGGCTCCCATTGCCAGTGAAAAAATTGAAGGTGGAAATTCCCGGATCACCATGGGCAGAGGTACCAGCGGCAACCGCCAATTGGTTGTGGAAGAGGCACAGGACCTTGCCAACATTCTGAAATCCGGTAAACTGGAAGCTCCGGCCCGGATTGTTCAGGAGCAGGTAGTTGGTCCAACCCTGGGTGAAGAAGCCGTGAGCGGCGGTTTTATGTCTTTTGTGATTTCATTCCTGATCATCTTTATTCTGATGATCGTATACTATAATACCGCTGGAATTGTAGCAAATATTGCACTTATCCTGAACCTGCTGTTCACCATTGGGATTCTAAGTGCTTTGAATGCCACCCTTACCGCGGCAGGTATCGCCGGTCTGGTACTTACCATTGGGATGGCAGTGGATACGAACGTGATTTTCTTTGAAAGAATCAAGGATGAGCTGGGAAGAGGTATGAGTCATGAGGCCGCCGTAAAAGCAGGCTATCGCCGCTCATTGCCACCGGTTCT
>JAEZAY010000450.1 GCA_023427575.1 Bacteroidota bacterium
GGCGCTTCCCTCGACACCGTTACGGGAACTTTTCCGCCCTCAAACCGGATCCAGTCCAGCGAAGCCAGATGATTGCCTTCTTCATCATTTTTCCGGAAAACAAAATATAGGTCCTGTTTTCCACCCGGATCTGCAATCGGTGCCGAGACCAACCGGAATTTTGTCCAGGCGCCTGTCGCCTCATACGAAGCCGTACTGATTAAAGGTCCATTCAGGCTGCCCTTTCGTACTTCAATCGTTGCATTGCGGTTTAATGACGCGATATTATAGGTTACACTGTCCACATCTTTCAGGTCAACAGACTTAATAACAAAATACGAACCGTCATGAATTCTTCCCAGGCGATTGCCCTGAATATCCATATTATAAACCTGGTCAACCTGCGCAGCAATGATCGTATTCGGCCGCAGAACCAGTGTTTTCGTGGTGTTCAGCGGTCTTGCAGCACCGCCTTTGTCGGTGTACGATGCTGTCAGAACATATCTGCCTTCATTTCCCGTACCTATATGATCTTTCAGTACGATTGAACCCGATACCGGGAGTTTGTTCTGCACTTCTTTGTTGGAAACGGATAAGATGAATTTCACCATTTCGGTGGTCTCTTCTTTTGAAAGTTGCGGATGCGCATTCATAGCATGCTCGCCCCAAACACCGTTGCCGCCGGCAATTATTTTATCTGCCAGATAACCGACCGCGTTTTTATCGCCCAGATATTTCCGGGAGATCTGCATAAACGAAGGCCCGACCGATTTTGCATCAACCTGGTGACATGCTTTACAATCACTGCCATCGATCAAATTTTTTCCAAAGTTATAATCGGCACTTATCTGTTGATGTCCCATCTGGGGTGAAACATCTACTTTAGGCAGATACCGCAATGAAATCTGAATCTGCTCCGGATCAATCTCGCCATCTTCTTTATCGGTTACTTTTACGTTGTAGCTGAAAGAGGTGGACTTGCGGAAAAAGAATGTATTGTTGTCCGGAGAATTGATCGAAACCATCGGAAGATTGTTGCCAACATAAATTCTTGCCGTGTCATAAGCAGCAGCGCCGGATGGATCAGTTACTTTTAAAATCAAATCAAATACGCCGTTTTTATCGAAGTCGAATTCGCCTTTTGAATTAGAGTGTATTACCCGGTTGTTTGTAATCCACTCGTACTTCAGCTGATCGTCTTCATCAAAATCATAACTTCCGGCTGCATCAAATTTTACTTTCAGTGGCGCAGAGCCCACGGTATCATTAATAGATATGGCCGCAACCGGAGCCCGGTTTCCAGCATTAAAATCGATGCGCACCAGCCTCGCGTCTACGTTATCGATTCCATACACCGATCCGTATTCCAGCATGTAGATGGAGCCATCCGGGCCGATTTCCATATCTACAGGACGGCGAAAATCACCATTGCCGGCCATAAAAGGTTCAAGTCGCACCAACTGATCATTTTCATCCAGCCGCATGGCAAATACCCAGTTGCGCATCCAGTCGTAAATGAAAACCGATCTATTATAATAGGCCGGCAATTTTGTATCAGAATTTAGCGTGGAATCAAAATAATACACGGGTCCTCCCATGGCACAACGCCCGCCTTCACCCAGGCTGGGGAACTCCTGTGAGCGATTGTACGGATACCAGATCATTGGATTCTGCGCGGGAGGCAACTGTTTTAAACCGCTGCTATGGGGTGAATTGTTTACGGGAACTTGCGGATTAAAAAATTCGCCTATTTCCTTTGTGGCGAAATTGGAATCTTTATAGGCAATATTATTTCCTACAAAATAAGGCCAACCGAAATTTCCCGCTTCCCTGGCCTGGTTGAATTCATCGTAGCCGCGGGGTCCATGACGACTGTCGCGGCCGGCATCCGGACCTACCTCGCCCCAGTACAGGATGGATGTAACCGGATCGACGGAAATCCGGTACGGGTTCCGGCATCCCATAATATAAATTTCCGGCCGGGTATTGGGTGTTCCCTCCGGAAAAAGATTCCCTTTCGGAATGGTATAGGAACCGTCTGGCTCCGGGTGAATCCGCAGGATCTTTCCACGCAGATCATTGGTATTGGCAGCAGATCTTTGCGCATCATAGGTATGACGTCCCTCTCTTTCATCCAGCGGTGAATAACCATCCGATTCAAAGGGCACGGTATTATCGCCTGTAGAGATATAAAGGTTTCTGTTTTTATCCCAGGCCAGCGAGCCACCGGTATGGGCGCTCACTTCCAGATCGATGGGAATTTTGATAATTATTTTTTCAGAAAGGGTATCCAGCCTGTTGTCTTCGGTTATCCGGAACCGTGAAACATTCTGATGGAACTGGTCGCCGGTAGATGAACTGTAAAAAAAATAGATATAGTTATTTGTTTTGAAGTCCGGATCAAGGGTAACTCCTATAAGCCCATTCAGATATTTTTCAACAGCCCTGGCGGGAAATGTATGCAAGAGCAGGGTCTTTTTCGTATCGGGCTGATACATAAAAAACTTTCCCGAACGCTCGGTAAAAAAAACTCTTCCATCGGGAGCAACCGCTAATTCCATGGGCTCATTCAGGTCGTTGGTCAGAACTGTTTTAGTAAACCGGTTCTCCTCCGGCGACCTGATCGCATACGATTTCGAATAATCCAGTTCTGCCAGATTTCCCATCGCGTACTGAATTCCTCCAAGCACGTGTTTCATAAACAGGGAATCCGAATAACTTTCCTTCGTATGTCCACCAGCGGTATAAAAGGATCTTCCACCATCGTATTCATGATACCAGGCATATGGATGCTCAGCGCCCATTTTGCCTCCTTCATAGCTGGATTCGTCCAGCCAGGCAAGCACTTTGATCTGTGGTTGCACCGATTTAAAATCATACCACTCATCGTAGCGGGTCCATGTTGCGGGAAGATGTTTTGTAGACAGATGATTGCTGTCGGTAACATGGATATTTGCATTTTGCTGCTTTGGGTGACTGGCAAAATAAGCGCCCACCAAACCATTATACCAGGGCCAGTCGTATTCTGTATCTGCCGCGGCATGAATGCCTACAAAGCCGCCACCTGCTTGTATATACCGCTCAAAAGCCACCTGCTGATCATAGTTCAAAACATTCATTGTGGTGTTCAAAAACATTACGGCAGCGTAGTTCTTCAGGCTGTCTTCG
>JAEZAY010000473.1 GCA_023427575.1 Bacteroidota bacterium
ACCTGTATCAGCGTATACTGCTTGTCTGCTGATTTATATAGCATTCTTGAACGCACATCTTCGGCAGATATGAATTCTTTCCGTAGAACGGATTCTCTTTCAATATCAAAAATATTCCCCTGGACAGCATCCAGGTATTCGTTTAATTTTCGAGCAGTTTCCATGCTGCCGGTTGCTCTTCCTGTTAGTTTATTCCATTTCAAACCGGACTCCCATTGTCTGTTTAAACTCCACTCGGCTCTTTTACCATTGATGGTTACACGAACGTACACTGGAAGTTTTTTTCCAACTTCTCTTTTCCCTTTTTTGAGGTAAAAAAGTACCTTAAAACAACTGCCCATAAAAATGACTTTTAACGGTTATAAAATTACCATTAACAGTCCCATTGAAAATGCATGTTCAAAATTAGAACATCTTAATTGTGAGCTGATTATAAAGGAATCGAGCGGGCAAAACTTCTAATAATTCTGCCCGCTCGAATTAGCCCCTTTTATTTGAAGCTTTTTGACTTTTTTGACAATCTCCAAAAAACAAAAAGTCCCGCAAACAGTGACTTTTGCAGGACTTTGACCATTTTGGGGCGACTTGAAACGCCTTATTTGTGATCCGGCTGGGACTCGAACCCAGGACCCATACATTAAAAGTGTATTGCTCTACCAACTGAGCTACCAGATCTTCCGCATCATTTCTGATTTGGGAGTGCAAAAATAAGGCAAAAACATATCGCACCAAATTTTATGAATAATTATTTTAAAATCTTTTGATCCTCAAAGTTTTTTCCCCGCATCAGGAACTCTATTTTTGTTCTTCAATCAAACTCATGTCATTCTTTAAAGATAAGGTAGTTGTTATTACGGGCGGTAGCGAAGGTATTGGCAAGGCATTGGTAGAAGCACTGATCTGCGCCGGAGCAAAAGTGGCCACCTGCGGCCGCAATCATGCCAAATTATACGATTTGCATGTACAACATCCCAATGTGCTGCTGCACACCCTCGTGTGTGATGTGAGCAAGGAGCCGGAATGCCGGCGTTTCATAGAATCAACCATCAAAGCATTTGGCGGAATCGATATTCTTATCAATAATGCCGGCGTGAGTATGCGCGCATTGGTGGAGGAAGCGGATGTGGAAATTCTGCGCCGCGTGATGGATGTGAATTTTTACGGAACGGTTTATTGCACCCGGTTTGCACTACCATCCATTATCGAAAGAAAAGGAACCATCGTTGGTGTGTCGTCCATTGCCGGATACCGGGGCCTGCCGGGGCGAAGCGCTTATTCCGCTTCGAAATTCGCATTGCACGGATGGCTGGAATCGCTGCGAACCGAACTTTTTGATAAAAACGTAAATGTAATGTGGGTTTGCCCAGGCTTCACCGCTTCCAATATCCGCTTCGCCGCACTTACCAAAGATGGGCAACCGCATGGGGCTACAATGGAAGATGAAGGCGGAATGATGTCGGCAAAAGAATGTGCCGGCCATATCCTCAAATCAATTGAAAAACGAAAACGGACACTGGTACTAACCTTTACGGGTAAACGTACTGTATTCCTGAACCGGTTTTTTCCCGCGCTAACCGACAAACTGATTCACAAATACTATTTCCGGGAAGGGAAACTGATTAAATGATTCCGGCAATCAGGTAAAATGTATCCGAACCGTTTGGTAAAAAAGCCGGTTCTGTAAGTTTTGCGACTGTTCTGTAAATCCCTGCAGTCCGAATAAACCGGCTGCATTACCCTTATTGATGGCTATTTCAAGATAACCTGCCGAATTAAAAAGAGCGAGTTTCTCCCCTTCATTCACATCGGCATAGGTTTCGCTGATCACCGAAATCATTTCATCCCTTTTAAAAACAATTTTGAAACTTCTGCCTTTTCGCTGTTCTTCAAACTGTTCATGGGTGATATTAACAATCACATTTTCAAAATTATCGATGAACAGGATCTGTCCTTCCATCCAATTTTCGCCCAATAGAGGCCGAAGCGGATTTTTTTCTGAAATCTCGATATCAGGCTCACCGATCTGCATCAGGCTTTCACCATCAAGTACCTGCTGAATGGCCCGGCCCATTACCTGAACACAATGAAGCGTGTTACGGGTTTCGCCCTTAGCCAGTGGCAGGCCGATCACGATCTCCGGCTTTTCTTCCAAAATCATCGTTAGAAGACCATTATCGGCACATATAATATATTGATCCCTGTGAAAAGTGAGCAGCAGTTTCTCCGGCTTCTTCTCGAACAGGTTTACCAATAAGAGATGAAAGGTAAAAGGCGGAAAATTTTTTATGGCATTGCGGCAGATATAAGCTGCCTGCGAATAATTAAAGGGAGAAAGACTATGGGAAATGTCAACCAGCCTGAAATCCGGGTTGATCTGAAGTAACTGTCCTTTAACGGCACCTGCCAGGTAGTCCTGATGACCGATATCGGATGTTAGGGTTAAGATCGCCATGCAACATTTTAGGTAATGCACAAAAGTAGGGCAGAATCCGGTAGCATGTATAATTGATTTATCTTCCGCAAGCCCCATCGCCCGGATTTTACAGAAGCTGAATCCTCCGGACTTAAGGGGTTTTTAATTCAGCCTTAAAATTGATGGCTTCGTTTGCAAGTAATTAAAATTCCTGTACGTTTGCGAAGTTTAAAAATGCAAAACTATATGAGCTTTAACAGAGTGAACAACATTGTGGGTTGGATCGTGTGTCTGATTGCATGTACGGTATACGTGCTGACTATGGAACCAACCGGCAGCTTTTGGGACACGGGCGAGTTTATTTCCAGTGCCGCAAAATTACAAATTCCACACCCACCCGGGGCACCCATGTTTGTTTTGTTAGGCCGTTTCTTTATTATTTTGTTTGGCGACAGCCCCGAAACAGCGGCACTGGCGGTCAACTTTATGAGTGCCATTGCCAGCGGATTTACAATTCTTTTTCTTTTCTGGACAATCACGCATTTTGCACGGAAACTTTTGGGCAAAGGCCAGGATGGCTTGAGCAGATCACAAATGTTTTCGGTGATGGGCGCCGGTGTAGTTGGCGCACTTGCTTATACTTTTTCCGATTCATTCTGGTATAGCGCCGTGGAAGGCGAAGTGTATGCGCTTTCTTCCTTGTTTACGGCTATTGTATTCTGGGCTATTCTGAAATGGGAACATGAGGTGGACCAGGAAAGCAAAACCGATGGCCACCGCTTTTCAAGAGCCGACCGCTGGCTGATCTTCATCTTTTATATGATGGGCCTTTCCATCGGCGTACACCTGCTGAACCTTCTTACCATACCGGCGATCGTAATGGTATATTATTTTAAACGGTATACGGTTAGTAAATGGGGCGCTTTATTTGCTTTTATTATCGGTTGTGTAATTACCGGGATTATCCAGGTGGTGATTGTACAATGGTCGATCAAAGGCGCCGGCGCATTTGATATCTTCTTTGTAAATGAATTCGGCACTCCTTTCTTTTTTGGATTTGGGTTATACTTTGTTTTATTGGGAACCCTGCTGGTACTTGGGCTTCGGTTTTCCGATGAGTCGATCCGCCGGTTCAAAGGCTTTCCCCTATGGTTAAGCGCCATTATCTTGCTATTCTGCTTTCCATTTCTGAAATCATTCGGAAATTTTGTAACCCTGGCCATTGGAGTAGGGATTCTAATCGCTATTTGTAATAATTATAAGTCCAGAATTTCTTCATTCCTGCGGATCGGAATCTGGTCGGCAATATTTATGATCCTAGGTTATTCCACTTATCTCACCACCCTGATCCGTTCGAATGCCGATCCTTCTGTGGATATGTTCAATGTAGACAATCCGGTTTCACTGGTGGGGTATCTGAGCCGCGAACAATATGGAGACTGGCCGATAACTTTCGGACCTTATTTTACGGAAGAGCTAACCAATGAGGATTATGTAACAACTGGTGATCAATATGCGAAAGGGTCCGAAAAGTATGAGATTGTAGGCAAGGCCCGCAAACTGAACTATGCGGGAATGGAAACCGCCCATCTTTTCCCAAGAATGTGGGATAATGGCAATGAAAGAAATCAGGGTCATGTTTACCGGCAGTTCGGAGGCCTGGAAGAAGGCGAAGAACCGACCATCGCAAATAATATCCGCTATCTTTTGGATTATCAGTTTCGCTGGATGTACTGGCGTTATTTCATGTGGAATTTTGCCGGCAAGCAGAACGATCTGCAGGGACTGGGAAATATCAGGGATGGAAACTGGTACAGCGGGATCGATTTTATCGATAAGTTGTTTCACAGCACCAATGATGTTCTTCCGGAAACGGCCGGATCGGGCAATAAGGCCAATAACAAGCTTTATTTCCTGCCGCTGATCCTTGGAATCCTTGGATTTTATTTTCAATATTCCAGAGACCGGAAAGATTTCCTGATCACTTTCCTGCTGTTTTTCTTTACCGGCCTGGCTATCGTAGTATATCTGAACCAGTCGGGATACCAGCCGAGGGAACGTGATTACGCCTATGTAGGATCTTTTTACGCGTTCGCGATCTGGATCGGTCTGGGGCTATTATGGGTGAAAGAAAAGCTGTCGAAATACCTGAAAGGTGATATGCCAAATCTTGCCGCCTTCACCATTTGTTTGCTTGCGGTACCGGTACTGATGGCTTCACAGGAATGGGATGACCATGACCGCAGTCAGAAATACCTGGCCCGCGACCTTGGCAGAAATTACCTCGAGAGCTGCGCCCCAAATGCCATTGTATTTACTTTTGGCGACAATGATACTTATCCGCTATGGTACGCCCAGGAAGTTGAGAAAATCCGCCCTGATCTGCGGGTAATAAATTACAGTTTGCTGGGTACCGACTGGTATATTAACCAGTTGCGTTATAAGCTGAATGAAAGTGCCCCCTCCGATGTGATCTTCACTCCCGAACAGATCCGTGGCAGCAATCGTGATGTGGTTCCTGTATATGGATTACCGGGCTACGATCAGAACCAGTATTATGATTTGTATACCGTTTTGAAAAACGTGGTAGCCAGTGATAACGAGGCCAATATGGTTGGAATGCAAAGCGGCGATCGCGCCAATGTTTTTCCAGTGAAAAAACTGAGTATTCCGGTTGATGTGGAAAAACTGAAACAGACGATGAACTTTAATGAAGGCGATCAGATCAGTCCTTTACTGAAGTTTGAGATCCAGCGCAACTATCTTCAAAAAAATGACCTGGCTTTACTGGCGGTTATCGCGGCCAACAACTTCAACCGTCCGATCTATTTTACGTCTACGGGAGAACTTCGCAACCTTGGTCTGGATAAATATCTCCGGATGGAGGGTCTTACCTATCGCTTAACGCCGGTTGAAAACGGAGGTGTGAATAATGACCGCGCCTATGAAAACATCATGAATAAATTCACTTATGGAAATGCAAAAACCGCCGGCGTTTATTTTGATGAAGAAAACCGGCGCCATATAAACAGCATGCGTCTTGCACATGCAACACTGGCCAAAAGCCTGGCCAGTTATGGCAAGCTGGATTCGGCTAAAAATGTGCTGAATAAGTACGACCAAAATGTGCTGAATGAAAATGTTCCGTATGGCATGACTTCCAGCCGGGGTAATTTCCATAACAGCATCAGTCTCGATTTCCTGGAAGCCACCTATATGAGCGGCGACCGCGCCCTGGCCTCAAAGGTGCAGGCTTCATTGAAAAAAGATCTTGATCAGCAAATGAGTTATTACCGGTCACTTGGTGATGATGCCCAGTCGAATGAGCAACTGGCCATGGGCGCGGCCGCGATATTAAATAACCAGGCTGGAAACCTGTCGGAAAGACAGGCCGGTTTTGCGTACGATATCCTTTCATCGTATCAGATGCTGATGCAGATCACACAGTTGGAAACTCAGTATGGAAACAAGAGTAGCGGCCTGGAAACACCGGCGACCCTGGAAAACCGGAATGCGGCCGACAGCGGCGCTCCTGATACAAATCCTTAAAAATTGCCAATCCCGGAAAGAAGATTTCCGGGATTTTTTTTATTAGCTATTTAATAGCGAACTTACAGGAATGAGAGGATACCACTTTAGAAAGTATGATCCGGGAGAAGAAGGAAAATCCACGTTCGAAAAACTACTCGATATATTCATGCAGCTTCTCACATTTACCAATGGCGATGTTGCAGAAGCGATGAACTGGATGAATCAACTGGATAAAGAATATGATCTCACCAATGATGAATATGGCATGGGTGATTTTATAGAAGATCTTCGGGAAAAAGGTTATATCCGGGAAGATGCGGTAAGCGGAACCATCAGTATCACCCCCAAAACGGAGCAGGGAATCCGCAAAAAATCCCTGGAGGAGATTTTCGGCAAGCTTAAAAAACGCCGCCAGGGTGAGCATCATACCTGGAAACCCGGACAGGGGGACGAAATCACCCCGGAAACCCGGCCTTTTCAATTTGGAGATACCCTGGAACAAATTGATTTCACCACTTCCATCCGCAATGCACAGATCAATCATGGAGTGGAAAGCTTTCACCTCGCGGAAGATGATCTTTCGATCCGCGAAACGGATTATAAAGCGCAGACTTCTACGGTGCTGATGATTGATATCTCCCATTCGATGATTCTTTATGGCGAAGACCGGATTACGCCGGCGAAAAAGGTAGCCATGGCATTAAGCGAACTGATAACAACCCGCTACCCGAAAGACACGCTCGATATCGTCGTTTTCGGCAATGATGCCTGGCAGGTGGAAATAAAGGATCTTCCCTATCTGGAAGTAGGGCCTTTTCATACAAATACTGTTGCCGGACTGGAAATGGCCATGGAATTATTGCGAAGAAGAAAAAATCCGAATAAGCAGATCTTTATGATCACCGATGGAAAGCCAACCTGCCTGAAAATCGGCAAACGCTATTACAAGAACAGTTTTGGGCTCGACCGCAAGATCACCAACCGATGTTTAAACCTGGCGGCCCAATGTAAAAAGATTAAGATTCCCATTACTACATTCATGATCGCAACCGATCCTTACCTGCAACGTTTTGTACAGGAGTTTACGGAAACCAATAACGGTAAAGCCTTTTTTGCTTCGCTTGACCGGCTGGGCGCTTTTTTGTTCCGCGATTTTGAAAGCGGAAGAAGAAAAACATTGTACTGAGCTGCAAAAGGGAATCATTTCAACATTCAATTAATACAATGAACATAAAAAATATAAAGTCACTGGGTGAACTTAAGAAATCGGGCTATACGCCGGTTTCCGTGAAAGACGAAATCAGACGAAACCTGATCAGTAAATTAAAAAATGGGGTGAGCAGTTTCACCGGCATTATCGGTTATGAAGAAACCGTTATTCCAGATGTAGAGCGCGGATTGCTTTCGAGGCATAATATGCTGTTCCTGGGATTAAGAGGACAGGCTAAAACGAGAATGGCAAGGCAGATGACGGAATTGCTGGATGAATACATACCGGTTGTAAGTGGCAGTGAGATCAATGATGATCCGCTTAATCCGGTATCGCCATTTGCAAAAAACATTATCCGGGAAAAAGGCGATGATACGCCCATTTACTGGCTTCACCGCAGTGAGCGCTACGGAGAAAAACTGGCCACGCCGGATGTTAGCGTAGCCGACCTGATCGGCGATATTGATCCAATTAAGGCAGCCAATCTTAAATTAAGTTTTTCCGATGAAATGGTGATCCATTACGGGATCATTCCGCGGAGCAATCGAGGCATTTTTGTAATCAATGAAATTCCGGATCTGCAGGCCCGGATCCAGGTGGCCCTGTTTAATATTCTGGAAGAAGGTGATGTGCAGATCCGCGGATTTAAGATCCGTTTGCCACTTGATATTCTGTTTGTTTTTACGGCTAACCCCGAGGACTATACGAACCGTGGTTCGATTGTTACACCTTTGAAGGACCGGATCCAGAGTCAGATCCTGACGCATTACCCAAAATCAATTGAAACAGCACTTGCCATCACCGAGCAGGAAGCTGATATACTGAATGAACAGCAGGCGGTGGTAAAGGTGAGCGACCTGGTAAAAAGACTGATTGAACAAATTTCCTTTGAGGCCCGGTCGAGCGAACTGGTTGACAAAAAAAGCGGGGTTTCGGCAAGGCTCAGCATTTCGGCACTCGAAAATGCCATTAGCGCCGCCGAACGCAGGGCATTGATCAATGG
>JAEZAY010000476.1 GCA_023427575.1 Bacteroidota bacterium
TAAATTAAACCGTGGACTCCGGTTTGCAGTCTTACAAATGCCAATTAAACCAATACCTTTACGAAGGTCAATGTTATAGATATGAAAAAATTAATTCTGATAGTAGCCGCCGCATTTATTTTTATCAGCACCGGATTTTCGCAAAATCATGCCGGTAAAAACGATCCCAACGCGAAACTGATTCTGGATGCCGTCAGCTCTAAATTCAAAACCTTTACCGGGGTACAGTCCGGTTTTACACTTCAGGTAGAAGATGGAAAGGGAAAGGTGCAGGGCGTGAAAAAAGGAACTGTTCTGATGAAAGGCCCAAAATACAAAGTGAATATCACCGGTCAGGAAATTATTTCGGATGGTAAAAATGTATGGACTTATGACGAGTCGGCCAATGAAGTTACCATCACGGAAGTTGATCCTTCAGCCAATATGCTGACCCCCCAAAAACTCTTCACCAATTTTTACGATTAGGATTTTCTGTACAAACTGAACGGAGAAAAAAAGGAAGGGTCAAAAACGCTGCAGTAAATTGAAATGACGCCGGTAGATAAAACGAAAGCTTTTCACAAGGTATATGTGCTGGTAGATAAAAATGCCAAAACCATTTACAGCACCCGGATCCTGGAAAAAAACGGCAATAAATACAGCTACACCGTAAACTCCCTTAATGGTAAAGCGGCCGTTTCCGATGCTGATTTTGTTTTTGATAAAAGCAAATATCCCGGTGTTGAAGAAGTTGACCTTCGCTGAAAACCGGCATGACAATAAAAAATTAATTCAATCTTTTCAGGTGGGGCAGGCAATATGAGGCCAGTGATAATTTACCTGAAAACTCAGAACCTGAATTGTACGCCCTAACAGCGAGCATTAACCGAAAACGGGATTTGTGATCAGTGTAAATGATTCCCGTTTTTATTTGTTTTTGTTTCCCCAGCGGAAGGATTTATTTTCCAGCCCGGCGAGATCAATCACCCGGTCGACCACGGTAGCGGCCAGTTCTTCAATGCTTTGAGGTTTGCTGTAAAAAGACGGGGTAGCGGGGCAAATGATCCCGCCGGCCAGTGTTACCTGTTCCATATTGCGGATCTGGATCAGGTTATAGGGAGTTTCGCGCACAACGCAGATCAGCTTTCTTCTTTCTTTCAGAATTACATCAGCCGCTCTTGTTATCAGATCATTGGAGATTCCGCCGGCAATCCTTCCAACTGTTCCCATAGAACAGGGCATAATAACCATTGTATTAAAGCGGCCGGAACCGGAGGCGAAGGCGGCGCCAAAATCATTGTTCTCAAAAATTTTTACCGGAAACTGTTCGAAAGAGTTATCCATTAATTCGGTTTTCCAGACTTCCTTCGCATTTTCAGTCATAACAATATTCAATTCGCTCCATTGTTCCTGCAGGGTCAGCATCTTTTCAATAAATATCTTTGCGTATAATGAACCGCTGGCACCGGTGATTGCTAAAACAATTTTATTCATCTGAATGGAGTTATTGAAACAAAACAAAATTAGTATGCAAAAGGTAAAGCCGGTTTTTTTGTTTCTGATCCTGGCTTTTGTGCTGACGGCCCTGGTTCCACCGCCCCCAAAGGAGAATGGCACCCGCTGGATCAGCCTGGAACAGGCAGAGCTGAATAACCGCAAGGAAAAAAGACCTATTCTGATAGACCTGTATACCGACTGGTGCGGCTGGTGTGGAGTGATGGATAAGAAAACCTATGGCAATAAAAAAGTGGCTGCTTATCTTGAATCTAAATTTTATCCGGTGAAAATTAATGCCGAAACCCGGCAGACAATTATTTGGAATAATCGCAGCTTCGCTTACAATCCTTCTTACCGAACCAACGATTTTGCCCTGTTCCTGACCGGCGGAAATCTGTCTTATCCCAGTACTGTAATCATTCCCGAGGAAGGGGCCAGCCCCCAGGTTATACCGGGTTACCTGAAGCCTGCTGAATTTGAAATTATATTAAAGTATTTCGGCGAAGGCCATCACCGCAGTGTATCGTTTGACCTGTTTCACAAAAAATTCAAGTCGGATTGGTAAACTATATTCTATAAGGGTTTATACTTATTATATACTAAACATTTTTGAAAAGATATTAAGAGAATCTTGATTCTGATCAAAAAAAAATCCTTAGATCCTGAAATAACTGGAAAATGCAACCATTGTTTCAACACTATCATCTTATCTTTGAATTTTCATAGGATAAGGTTTAATGGTTAATGGTATTTGATTAGTGCAGCCTCCCTCGGGAGGCTCTTTTTTAGCAAAAACGTTATTTCCCTATAAAACTTAAAAAACCCCGTCATCTGACAGGGTTTTTTGTTTTTATTAGTTCCTTTTCTTATGCCACATCGGCCATATCGGGAATAGCTTCCACTTTGTATTCGCCGGCATCGAGGCGTTTTTTCGTTTCCTCAAATGCTATCAGCGTTTCTTCAATGTCCTTTTCCGTATGACTGGCCGTTGGTATCAGGCGGTAAATAATATGTCCTTTTGGAATAACCGGGTAAACGACAATAGAACAGAAGATATGGTAGTTTTCACGGAGGTCCATGACCATTGCGGTTGCTTCTTCTACACCACCGGTCATATAAACCGGAGTTACTGGAGAATCAGTTTTTCCGATATCGAATCCTTTTGCTTTTAGTCCTTCCTGCAGTAGCCTTACATTATGCCATAATTTTTCCCGCAGGTTTGGTTCATTCCGCAGCAGTTCCAGCCTTTTAAGATTCCCCAATACGATTGGCAGGGGCAGGCTTTTAGCGAAAATCTGCGAGCGAACATTGTAGCGGATATAATCGATGATTTGCTTGTCTCCGGCAAGAAAAGCCCCATTGGAGGCCATTGATTTCGCAAAAGTGGAAAAATACAGGTCTATCTGATCCTGTACCCCCTGTTCTTCTCCGGCTCCCGCACCGGTTTTACCCAATGTCCCAAAACCATGTGCATCGTCGAGTAAAATTCTGAACTGATATTTTTCCTTCAGAGCAACAATTTCTTTCAATTTCCCCTGGTCGCCTGCCATTCCAAAAACCCCTTCCGTTATCAGCAGAATCCCACCGGCTTTTTGTTTTTGAATCAATGCGGTGGCGCGCTGAAGCTGTTTTTCGCAATCTTCCAGATCATTGTGTTTGTAAACATAGCGGTGGCCGGCATGCATCCTTAAACCATCAATTATGCAGGCATGGCTTTCCGCATCATATATAACCACATCATGTCTTCCACAAAGAGAATCGATGATGCTCGACATTCCCTGATATCCGAAATTAAGCAGGATTGCATCCTCCTTACTAACAAAACCGGCCAGTTCTGATTCCAGTTGTTCGTGATAATTACTGTTTCCACTCATCATCCTGGCTCCCATCGGAGTTGCCAAACCAAATTTCGCCGCTGCCTCAGCATCTGCTTTGCGCACTTCCGGATGATTTGCCAGTCCAAGATAATTATTCAGGCTCCAGACGATCTTTTCTGTACCTCTGAATTTCATCCGGCTTCCGATCTCACCTTCGAGTTTGGGGAATGCAAAATAGCCGTGTGCTCTTTCACGATGCTGACCAATTGGGCCCTGGTTTTTTAACAACCTTTCAAAAATATCTGCCATATAATGTTTTGTTTTTTGCTATAGGGGAGCTGGTTTTGATGGCGCAAAGGTACTATTTTTCATTAAGTGCGATTTTATAAAAAAGGGTGAATATAAATTTTTGCGTTTGTAATGATCCGGATTTCAGGCTTCCGGGCCGATGAAAATCGGCTACATTTGTCCAAAAATCTCCCGACATGCGTGTATTGTATTTTGTACTTGCATTTATTGGCCTCTCATTATCATCGGTTTCTCAAACGAATTCCTCAAAAAACAATTCTCCGGCGCTGGTTGTTGGACTGGTGGTAGACCAGATGCGCTGGGATTATCTGTATCGGTTCCAGGACCGGTATGGCGCCGGTGGGTTCAGGAGGATCCTGAATGATGGTTTTTCCTGCGAAAACACCTATATCCCTTATACGCCAACTTATACGGCTGCAGGTCATGCCTGTGTTTATACCGGCTCGGTGCCGGCCATTAATGGAATTATGGGAAATACCTGGTATTCCCGCGATCTGAAACGTCATATTTACTGCACGGAAGACAGCACGGTCAATTCAGTAGGAACCCAGTCAACAGCAGGCAAAATGTCGCCCCGGCTGATGTTATCCACTTCCATTACCGATGAACTTCGTTTATCTACCAATTTCAAAAGCAAGGTCTTTGCATTTGCTATCAAAGACCGTGGATCTATAT
Organism: Bacteroidota bacterium; assembly: GCA_023427575.1. Lineage (GTDB taxonomy): Bacteria > Bacteroidota > Bacteroidia > Chitinophagales > Chitinophagaceae > Flavitalea. The sequence continues at coordinate 4,278 of JAEZAY010000476.1, forward strand.
TGCCGGGCGGACATTCGGCCAACGGCGCTTTCTGGTTCGACGATGCCATCGGCGGCTGGATTACCAGCGATTATTACATGACGGATCTGCCGCAATGGGTAAAAACATTGAACGATAAAAAGTTGCCCGACAATTACATTAAAAAAGACTGGAATACCCTGTACCCGGTTAATACCTATGTTCAGAGTGCTGCCGACGACCGGCCTTATGAAAACAATATCTCCGGCGAAGACAATACCTTTCCTCATATTCTTACCAAAAACGCTAAAGACAGGTACAGCGCGTTTAAAACCAGTCCCTATGGCAATACCTACACCTTTGATGCCGGTAAAGCCGCTATCGAAGCGGAGCAGCTGGGGAAAAGGGGCGTAACGGATTTTCTGGCTCTTAGCCTGTCTTCTCCCGATTATATCGGTCATTCATTCGGGCCAAATTCCATTGAAGTGGAGGATACTTACCTGCGCCTTGATCGCGATCTCGAAAATTTCCTGAATTATCTCGATCAGAAAGTTGGAAAGGGCAGGTATCTGTTCTTTATTACGGCCGATCATGCGGTGGCGCATATCCCAGGCTTTATGAAAGAAAATAAAATCCCGGCCGGGCTGGCCAGCGATTCGCGCATAAAACGGGATTTGATCCAGGCCCTTAAGGAAAACCTGGGACTTGAAAATGTGATCTCCGAGCTGACCAATTACCAGGTTTTCCTGAACAATGAGAACATTAAATCGGCGGCTGAAAAGGAATCAATAATGGCCGAAGTGATCCGCCTTCTATTAAAGAGGCCTGAGATCGCCAATGCCTTTAAACTGGATGCCGGAACCTATCCGGTACAGGAGTCCTTCCAGCATCGGATTAAAAACGGGTATAACCAGAAATTAAGCTGCGATATCCAGTATTCTTTCTTACCCGGGTATATCAGCGGGGGCGAAAAGGGCACCACGCACGGATCCTGGTATCCTT
>JAEZAY010000016.1 GCA_023427575.1 Bacteroidota bacterium
GCCGGAAAACGAATGGGATGCAATTCAATATTTTGACCTTTGTCGTGGAGCGTATTGTTAACATGCGTGTTTTTCAGCTTTAAGGTAGTGCCGATATCCCCTGCCACGAGCTCATTCACGTTCATGCGTTTATTTCCTTCAACCACAAAAATCTGGTTCAGTTTTTCGGTTGTACCATTTGTTTCATTCACCAGTTCCATCCCCGACCGAACGGTTCCTGAAAACACTTTAAAAAAAGAAAGATCACCTATATGCGGTTCCGAAACCGTTTTATAAATAAAAATGCAGGGCGAACCCTTGGGATCACAGGGCAGTTTTTTCCCGTTTATGGTTTCCTGCGGCGGCATTTCGGAAGCGGAAGGGCAAACATTATCTATAAAACCCATCAGCCGGCCACTGCCCATATTCCTTTGTGCCGAAACACAGAATAAAGGAAAGAGCTCATGGCCGATCATTGCTTTTTTCATTCCCTCTTTCAGTTCATCCTCTTCCAGTTCGCCTTTCTCAAAATATTTTTCCATCAGCGCCTCATCATTTCCTGCTACGGCTTCCACCAGTTCCTTATGAAGAGCGTCGGCCCTTGCTTTTTCTGCCTCCGGGATCTCCCGCTTTTCCGGCTTGCCACCCGTATCCGAAAATTTATACATTTTCATGGTAAGCACATCAACGATCTCATGGAAGCCTGCGCCCTGCTGAACGGGATACTGAACAACCGTGAGATTGTTGCCAAAATGATTTTTTGCTTCATTCACTGTTTTATCAAAATCGGCATTGTCGTCGTCCAGTTTGTTCACCGCGAAGATCATGGGGGTTTTAAACCTTTCGGTATATTCCCAAATGATATCGGTTCCCACTTCCACACCCATGACCGCATTTAACATCATTACTCCCGTATCGGCTACCCGCAATGCCGATATAACTTCACCGGCAAAATCATCATAACCCGGCGTGTCGATAATATTTATTTTGTATCCCCGCCATTTGGCGTGCATCAGTTTGGAAAATATGGTATTCCCCCTGATCTTTTCCAGTTCGTGGCAGTCGCCCACCGTATTTTTTTCCTCCACCGATCCCCGCCGGCTGATAAGCCCGGCTTCAAACAACATGGATTCCGCTAACGTTGTTTTGCCGGATCCCGCGTGACCAAGCAAAACGATATTTTTTACATGTGCTGTATCAAAATCGGCCATATAAAAACATTTAAGTGTATGATAATAAAATACAGGTACAGGTTCCCGTTAGGAACTGTAATAGGAAAGCGGGGACGGAAAGAAAAGTTTAACGTATGTGTTTCTCGAATTCTTCGAATTCGCCGCGCAGCTCGGATACCATTGATTCAAGGCTTTGGTATTCTTCAAATAATTGTTCGTGGCGGGATAATAGTTCGGAGCTGTACTGTTTCTGGTTGCCGGTTTCCATTTCTTCGGCTTCGCGAAGATGTTTTTTAACGGCCTGTTTCAGATCGTGGATATTGATCTGCTGAATGTGAAACTGATTTTCGAGGTGCTCAATCTCCAGAAGGGTTTCGCGATGGGTCTGGCTTTTTGCAAGATGCTGCAGCCGGTTTTTTAACGTGGAGAATTCTTCTTTAAAAGAACGCAGGTTGTTACGCCAGGCCTGACATTCGCCAGAGATCTGTGCGACTTCTGTACTAACCATGGGAGTAAAATTTAGGTAATAAAAAAAGAACCGTTGGGATCCGCAGGGATCGTATCTAATTTAAGAAAGTTTCCTCAATTGCCCGCGGATCGGGTAATACAAAAAAACAAATAAAATCGGGCGTCGAACCGGGAAACCGCCGATCGGATGGTCGCATTCCGGCCAACTTGAATATCTTTAGCGCCCATAAATAAAATTGATTTGATTTCACCGGAAACCATACAACAGATCCAGAACCGCATCGATATCGTTGAAATTATTGGCGGATTTGTCAAACTCAAAAAAAGAGGTGCAAACTACCTGGGTCAATGCCCGTTCCACAACGAAAAAACCCCTTCATTCACGGTATCGCCCACCAAAGAAATATACAAGTGCTTCGGCTGCGGAAAAAGCGGAAATTCCATCAGCTTCCTGATGGAACACGAAAAATATACGTATGTGGAAGCACTGCGCTGGCTGGCCGCGAAGTATAATGTTGAAATAGAAGAGAAGGAAGTTAGTCCGGAACAGAAACAGCAGCAACAGCTTGCCGAGAGCCTTTTTATCATTAATCAATTCGCCGGAAAATATTTTACCGACTACCTTTTTAACAATGAAAGAGGCCGGGATATTGGTTTAAGTTACCTGAAAGAAAGGGGGTTTCGCGAAGAACAGATCCGCCATTTTCAGATCGGTTATGCGCCGGAAGAAAGAGACAGTTTTGCAAAGGCGGCCCTGGCAGCTCAGTTCAACCCCGAAATTCTGCAGAAAAGCGGGCTGGTTGTTTATCGCGATGGACAGCCTGCTGATAATTACCGGGGCCGGATCATCTTCCCGGTTCATAATCAATCGGGCAAAATTGTTGGATTTGGAGCACGAATAATCGGAAAAAACGACAAGGCGCCGAAATACATCAATACGCCGGAAAATGAGCTTTACGTCAAAAGCAGAATTCTCTACGGACTTTATTTTGCCAGGCAGGCCATCGACAAAAATGATGAATGTTTGCTGGTTGAAGGTTATACCGATGTTGTTTCCCTGCACCAGGCCGGTATTGAAAATGTTGTAGCCAGTGGCGGAACTTCGCTTACTCCAGACCAGCTCCGGCTGATAAAAAAGTTTACAAAAAACCTGACCATAATTTATGACGGAGATTCGGCCGGAATAAAAGCGGCCATGCGGGGCCTTGACCTGGCGCTTGAAGAGGGATTACATGTAAAATTGGTACTGATTCCCGATAATGAAGATCCCGACAGTTATGTGAACCGGATCGGTGCCACCGCTTTCCGGGATTTTGTAAACCAGAATAAAAAGGATTTTATCATATTCCAGTCGGAAATTCTGCTTCGCGAAGCGGGAAATGATAATGCCAGAAAAGCCGCTGTCGTTAACCAGGTAGCGGAAACCATTGCCAGAATCAATAAAGTGGAAGACTTCACCCTTCAGCAGGATTATGTGCGTCAATGCGCCAGTTTGCTGGGCGTGGATGAAACGGGGATGACCAATCTGGTTAATAAATACATCCGGGAAAAAGTGGGTAAGCAGGAACAGGCTTTTAAATCGGAACTACCGGCTATGCCCGCCCCCAGCCCTGAAAGCCCCGAAGATTCCCTGCAGTTATTGGTTAGAGATGAACCAAACGAAAGAGCCCTGGTTCGGTGCCTGCTTGAATTTGGTTTGAAGCCCTGGGACGAAAACCGAAGGGTGGCTGCCTTTATCCTT
>JAEZAY010000055.1 GCA_023427575.1 Bacteroidota bacterium
GGTAAATCCTTTTTAACAAAGCCCTGATTCTGATCAGAAGTTCTTTAAAGTCGAAAGGCTTTACAATATAATCGTCGGCCCCGGCATCAAAGCCCTCAATTTTATCATCAATGGCACTCAGGGCCGTAAGCATCACCACGGGTACGTTTGGGTTGCGGTTCCGGATCCGCCGGCATAATTCATATCCATTTAAGCCGGGCAGATTAATATCCAGAATAACCAGGTCGAATGGCGCATTTTCAAACAGTTTTTTACCTGCCAGTCCATCATAAGCCAACTCTACCGTATACCCGTTTTCCGCCAGTCCTTTCTGAAGGGAATCAGCAATTTTTTTCTCATCTTCTACTAATAAAATCCGTATCTCATCCATAATTTTAAACTTGGTAATTTGGAAAAAGTAAGAAATTTATACCAACCCTGAACGCCCCGGAGGCCAGTATCAATTAAAAACGAATTAAAAAGCCCTCAGCCGGTTATACCGGGCCGGTATTCAATCCGTTTTATCCCCCATTCCAAACATTAAGGGTAAATATTTAGAACCTGATTTATTACGATTTATTCTTTGTGAATAAAGAAAAAACGAAATATTTTGTTTTAAGATTATTCCAACCCTGGCTGCCTTTTCGGTTCTGAAAGAGGAGATGTATGAAAAACCCTGAACTAAACATATCTTATATCCTGTATGCGGACGATGATCCGGATGATATGATGCTTTTTTCCGAGGCCCTGCATCAGATCACCACGCATGTAGAAATGGATTTTGCCGAAAACAGTTCTTCCGTTATCCAGCAGATTGAAAATAAGAAACCGGATATCATATTTCTCGACCTGAACATGCCTGGCCAGACCGGGAAAGAATGCCTCCGGCAGATCCGGAGCAATTCTGATTACAATGATATTCCGGTGGTCATTTATTCAACCTCCAATTCCCATTCGGAAATTGAATCCTGTTATAAAGAAGGTGCTAACCTGTACGTGGTAAAGCCTTTTCATTTCAACCAGCTAATCTCCACCCTGGAAAAAATTCTCATTACCGATTGGAAACCAAATCTCATCATTCCAATAATAAAATAAAAAATCGGGTGTGGAAACACCCGAATTGTATTGGTTAAGGCTCTGATAATAATATTGAATTGATATGATTGTAATTTCTATGGAATTCAGAGGAGCACTGAATTATTCCTTCAAAACCGTGCCTTTTTTTATAAATGCCAGTCAGAACTGAAAATATAATGAAGAGTGGGTAAAACAGGCTAATAAAATGTGCAATTAAATCCACGTTTTGTATAAAAGCATCTCAGATTTAAATAATTTTGATCCAGAAAAGCCCAAAAACAAGCCGGATCCGGAGAATATTAAAATTGGCATGAAGTTTCGAAAAGATATATAACATGTTTAGGGTTTAGGGGTTAACCTCGCTTTATAGCGAGGTTTTTTTTTGCCCCGATTTCAGGTCTTCTCGCGCATAAAAAAACCAGGCTTTCGCCTGGCTTTAACGGATTTCTTCCGAGGCCCCGGGTAATACATCTTTACCCTTACACTAATGCTATTTGGATTAGCACTATAGCAGTTCCCGGATCCGTGCAACCAATTCTGTTTTGGTTATGGGAACGCCCATAATTTTATTATAAGCCCGGGCATCTATCAAATATTGATCACGAATGATCTTTATCAACTGTCCATTGTTAATTTCCGGGATCAAAACAGTCTCAAAATTTTTCAGGATTTCCCCCAGATTTTTCGGGAATGGACGCAGATAGCGCAGATGCGCATGACTTACCGATTGTCCCTCCCGCAGCAATTCGTCCACCGCACTTTTAATAGCGCCATAAGTACTGCCCCAGCCAAGCACCAGTAACTTTCCACTTTCAGGCCCGTTATCGATTGCCTGCAGCGGAATATAATCGGCTATCTTATCCACTTTTTCCTGGCGGATCTTAACCATCAGCTGATGGTTTTCGGGGTCATAGCTCACATTTCCGGTGATGTTTTGCTTCTCCAGGCCACCGATCCGGTGTTCCAAACCCGCTGTACCGGGAATCGCCCATGGCCGCACCAGCTTCTCATCGCGGAGATAGGGTTGAAACTTTTCCTCTCCATGCCCAAGTTCCGTTTTAAACCGGGCGGCGATTTTCACCAGCTCTTCAGAATTCGGAAATTTCCAGGGCTCCGCCCCATTCGCGATATATCCATCGCTTAAGAAAATCACAGGGGTCATATGCTCCACCGAAATCCGCACGGCTTCATAAATAGCAGCGAAACAGTCGCTCGGCGTCGATGCCGAAATCACCGGCATCGGGCATTCCCCGTTTCTGCCATAATACGACTGTAATAAATCGCTCTGCTCTGTTTTTGTGGGCAAACCGGTGGAAGGCCCGCCCCTTTGAATATTGCAGATAATGAGGGGAATTTCCAGCATCACCGCCAAACCCATCGCTTCAGCCTTCAGGGCCATTCCCGGGCCGGAAGTGGTTGTTACACCCAGCGAGCCGCCGTAACTGGCACCTATAGCCGAAGTAATGGCCGCAATTTCATCTTCAGCCTGAAAGGTTTTTACTCCAAAAGCTTTTTGCCGGCTTAGTTCATGCAGAATATCAGATGCCGGCGTAATGGGATAGGAGCCAAGAAATAGCTGCAGCCCGCTTTTTTGAGCGGCCGCAACCAGCCCATATGCCAATGCCTGATTGCCCATGATAGACCGGTAAACACCGGGTTCCATCTTTGCTTTTTCTACTTTATAACGCGTGGTAAAAGTTTCTGTGGTATCGCCAAAGAAATAACCCGCTTGCAGTGCTTTAATATTACTTTCCAGTATCTCAGGCTTCTTGCCAAACTTTTCTTTCAGAAACAGGATGGTATTGTCCATATCGCGATTGTACATCCAGTACAAAAACCCCAGTACGAACATATTTTTCGCGCGGTCTTTTTCCTTTGTACCCATGGCAATCTCTTTCAATGCCTCGCGGGTCATTCGGGTAACATCCATTTTGATCAGTTCGAAACCGGACAAACTTCCATCCTCCAGCGGGTTTACCCCCTCGGGATAATTCGCCAGACGAAGATTTTTGGCGTCGAAACCATCGGTATTGGCAATGATCTTCCCGTCTTTTTTCAGGGCGCGCAAATTTGCTTTCAGGGCGGCTGCGTTCATTGCCACCAGCACATCGCATTCATCACCGGGAGTGTAAACGCGGTCGCTGGAAAAACGAAGCTGATACCCGCTTACGCCCGGCAGGGTGCCCTGGGGAGCGCGGATTTCAGCCGGAAAATCGGGAAAGGTGGCGAGGTCAAGCCCCATCAGGGCCGTGTTATTGGTGAACTGCGAACCGGTAAGCTGCATTCCATCGCCGGAATCGCCGGCAAACTTGATAACAACGTCTTGCCTGAGTTCTTCTTTTACATTCATATTCACGCAAAATTAAGACAAGTTTGCGTGTGAATACAGGTATTTCAACTATTTAACGCTCAGGCTGGCAGCCGGAGCCAATGCTTCATAAATCGCTTCATGCACTTTTGGTCTTACGCTCATTCTCAAAAACTTACCCGGGTCTTTGCTATTCACGCGGTTCGACAGAAATATATAGATCAGATTTTCTTTGGGATCAATCCATAAACAGGTGCCGGTAAAACCAGTATGCCCAAAGGTTAGCGGCGATGCCGATAATGTAGGATAAGGCTCTTTACGGGTCGCATTGTCTTTTTCGGGTTTATCGAAGCCCAGTCCGCGGCGGCTGCTGTTCTGGTAGGCCGTAAAAAGCTCCACGGTTTCCGGTTTAAAAAACTGAATGCCCTGAAAACTGCCTTTATTCAGCAACACCTGTGATAATACGGCCAGATCATAGGCGGTACTGAACAGGCCGGCATGACCTGCAATTCCGCCGAACATGGCCGCACCCGGATCATGCACATCGCCATGAATCAACTGTTCACGAAACCCTGCTTCTCTTTCCGTAGGAGCTATGTTCATTACCGGAAAACGGTCTCTTGGCCGAAAACCGGTTCTTGTCATTTGCAGCGGATCGTAAAAATTCTTCTTAACATATTCATCCAGATTCATCCCCGAGATCTGATGAACGATATCGCCAAGGAAAATAAAATCCATATCGCTGTACAGATACCTGCCCTGCGGACCCAGTGGGCTGGTCATCATGCGCTGATACATGGTATCGATCCAGTCGCTGCGCATATATAAATGCTCAGCCACGCGAACGGAGTAAACAGGGCCCTGCCTTTTACTGTAAATGGAATAATCCGGCCTGCTCTTTTTCAAAGTGTCTACCGTTTCGCGGTAAAAGGGAATCCATCCCCTCAATCCGGCCTGATGCAACAAAATATCGCGGATGTTTAAACCCGCTTTGTTGGTGCCGCGGGTTACCGGTAAATAATCACCCAGGGTTTTATTTAAATCCAGTTTTCCTTCTTCATACAGTTTCATAACCGCCACGGTGGTTGCCATGATTTTCGTGACCGAAGCCATATCGTAAATAGTTTCGGGATATACCGGCTGAACACTATCGTATGTATAATGACCGAATGAACGCTCATACGCAATCTTTCCATTTTTCGCCACCAGAACCACCGCGCCCGGAATAGCTTCATTACGGATCGCATCTTTTACAATCGAGTCGATCCGGGTAAGATCTTCCGATTTAAAACCCAGCTCATTTAAATTTCCGTTTGGAAGAAGGCGGTTAACTGTTAAGCCCGAGCCATACCTGAACTCTTTACATACCGTTACCGGTAAACGTCCCCTTGCCATAAAGCGACCGGCAACCAGATCGGCAGCGGTTTCCTGTGTAATGGCATCGTCTTCATAACAGGCAACCAACACTTTACTATCGCAGAAATTTCCAATCAGATACGGATTTCCAAAAGCCAGCGTAATGGTACGGTGCTGATTTTGCAATTGGCGCAGCAGCGATAAGGCGGCATTGCTCACGCCGAAATTGTTGGCCGGAAATCTTGAGTAACCATGCAAGCCGATGATCACAACATCATATCTGCCTTTAAACAAATCGAGCGTGGGCTGAATCTTTGTTGAGTCCAGTTTATAATCGAAATAATAAACATGCGCATCGAATTCATCGCGGATCTTGCCGGCAAAAGCATTGTCTTTATTCAAACCAAATCCCAGATAAGCCACTCTTTTTCCCGCCGGCAAAGGGAATATGGAGGCATCTTCGTTTTTTAGGACGGTGATCGCATTTTCAGCAACCAGGCGGCGCATGTCTGGAACATCTTTATTCAGGTCTTCGGTCAGATTTTCCAGTTCCACCGGCTTCCACTCTGCCAGGCCATGCATAAACTTCGCCTGCAACACTTTTTTCACCCGCGCGTTCAGATCCTCCATTTTAATTTTGCGTTTGCTGATCGCTTCTTTGATTTTCTGGATGCTATTGGGAATATCGCCCGGCAAACAAAGCATATCATTGCCGGCAATCAGGGATTGGGCAGAAACTTCGCCGGCAGGATAAAATTTTGACACCCCTTTCATTTCGAGGGCATCGGTAAATGTGAGCCCCTCAAAATTCATTTCATCGCGAAGCAAGCCGGTAACCGTTTTCGGCGACAGGGAAGTTGCCCTGTTAGCGGTGTTATCGATGGCGGGAATGGATAAATGCGCCACCATTACGCTGCCCACGCCGGCATTTATTATCTGGCGGAACGGATACAATTCCAGATCGTTGAGCTGGGCCATTGTTTTATTTATAACGGGAAGATCGTGGTGCGAATCGACCGTTACATCACCATGACCGGGAAAATGTTTGGCGCAGGCCATCACACCCACTTCACGCATGCCTTTCATGTATTGTATTCCATATAGAGCAACTTTGTATTTATCCTCGCCAAAAGAGCGATCGTTGATAACCGGATTGGCCGGATTGTTATTTACGTCCACCACCGGAGCGTAATTCACCTGAATTCCAATCCGCCGGCATTGTTCACCCACTATTTTACCGTAATCAAAAATGATTTTTCCATCCTGAACCGCGCCCAGCATCATCTGCCGGTTAAGCGGCGCCACGCTGTCGAAACGCATTCCCACCCCGGTTTCGGCATCGATGGCTACCAGGAGCGGGGTTTTGGCAGCCTCCTGAAATTTATTAATCAGAGTTGCCTGCTGGATGGGGCCGCCCTGAAACAGGCAGAGTCCGCCAATATTGTATTTGCGGATCGCATTCATCACCTCTTCTTCGTAAAAAATAACCCGGTTCGGGCCACCCAGGCTGGATACCCGCACGATCATCAGCTGGGCAATCTTTTCTTCCAGGCTCAGCGTCTTGAAAACACTGTCTGCCCACCTCGAGGCATTAACCAGATTTTTCGATTGTGCGTAAGAGAAAAAGGAAATCAGGATCACTGATACGGACAAAAGGGTTTTCTTCATGGCAACGTAAAAAGCTTAATTTATTCGCAGTAAATTGCAGGCACAAATTAGCACAGATTTGGCAGACATCATCCAATTATTACCGGATAACATAGCGAATCAGATTGCAGCGGGGGAGGTAATACAAAGACCGGCCAGCGCTGTTAAAGAACTGTTAGAAAATGCCGTAGATGCGGGCGCGGATGAGATCCGGCTTTTTGTAGCCGATTCGGGAAAATCGCTGATCCAGGTGGTGGATAATGGAAAAGGGATGAGCGTAACCGATGTGCGAATGAGCTTCGAGCGTCACGCTACTTCAAAAATCCGCCATATTGATGATCTGTTTCATATCCGCACGATGGGTTTTCGGGGCGAAGCGCTGGCTTCCATTGCTGCCGTTGCCCAGGTGGAAGTAAAAACAAAAAGAGCGGAAGATGAAGCCGGTTCCTTTCTGGAAATTGATAACAGCCAGGTGCGGCGCCAGGAGCCTTGTGCCTGTACCAATGGCACCAGCATCAGCATGAAGAATCTTTTCTTTAATGTTCCGGCCCGACGGAATTTTTTGAAAAGCAATGCCGCTGAAATGCGCCATATTATTGACGAGTTTATCCGCGTGGCACTGGCATTTCCACAAATATTTTTTTCCCTTACCAGCAATGGCCAGCAGATTTTTCATCTCGAAAAAGGATCGCTGAAGCAACGGATTGTACAAATTCTTGGCTCCAATTATAATTCGCGGCTGGTTCCCGTTCAGGAAAATACCGATTACCTGAACATTACGGGTTTTGTTGGTAAACCCGATACGGCAAAAAAGACCAGAGGTGACCAGTACTTTTTTGTGAACAGCCGGTTTATCCGGAGTGCCTATCTCAACCATGCAGTGATGAGCGCCTACCAGGATCTGATTCCCGGCGATAGCTTCCCGATGTACACATTATTTATTGAACTTGACCCGATGCAGGTAGACGTAAACGTACATCCTACCAAACAGGAAATCAAGTTTGAGGATGAAAAAATCGTTTATGCTTTTGTTCAGGCAGCAGTTAAACACGCGCTGGCACAATTTAGCATAACTCCTACGCTGGATTTTGACCTCGATCCTTCGATACAATATCTGGATGCGGTTAGCAAACCCTTTTCGGAAGAAAGAAAAACCGAGATCGCATCTTCTTCAATATATCAGTCTTTCACCCAAAAAAACCAGGCACATTTTATTGAGCCTGCAAAATCGGGACTGGGACATTGGGACGAAGAATTTACAGAGACCAGGGTGAGAAAGCAGCCTTACCAGGAGCATAACGGTTCGGCCTACTATGAAATTCCGTCCGGAACCAATTCAGAAAGCACCCTGCAGTTTCAGGCAAGCCAGCAGCAATTCCTGGAGCAATTGCTGAACACCTATATTCTAACGCCAACGAACAGGGGCTTTATTCTTGTTCACCAGCAGTATGCCCATGAACGGATTTTGTACGAACGTTTCCTGGAAACAAGCAAAGGAAAGCCGGCCGCCACGCAGCGAACGCTGTTTCCCGCCACTATCCAGCTCTCACCACAAGATGCCGTTCTGCTGCAGGAGCTGAACGCCGATCTTTTACAGTTGGGATATATGATTGAACCTTTTGGCCAGGATAGTTTTATCATCCAGGGAACACCTGCAGATGTAGAAAATGGCAATGAAAAAATGATCATTGAAAACCTGATTGAACAGTACAAACATTTCAGCAGTGAAATTAAATTCAGTAAACGCGAAAGGCTGATTCGCCTGCTTGCTGCCCAACAGGCTGTGAGGGCCGGAACGGTATTGGGAAAAGCTGAAATGAAATCTTTGATAGAAGAGCTTTTTGACTGCCTTCAGCCAAATGTTACGGCATCGGGGCTTCCCACCTACATCGAATTTAAACAGGAATACATCGCGCAATTATTCCGGAAATAAAAAGGTCCGGAACTCTTTTTATCCGGTTATTTGTTTGGCCGAATGGATCCTTAATAGCGTTCCCTGACAGAGACCAGAAAGGTTTCAACTTTTTTCCGCACCTCATTCGCATTGCTGCGATGATTATTGACCAGCACGGAAAAATAAAGGGTTTTGTTTTTTCTTGTTATCAGATAACCACTCAGGGCTACCACGCCGCCGAGGGTTCCGGTTTTCGCATAAATATAACCGGCTTCGTTCCGGTAAAAATTAGCAAGTGTTCCCGTCCCCCCCGTTGCAAAAATATTTTTGAGCCTTTCCATCCCAAACTCTTTTTGCATTTTCCCTAAAATGCTAATGAAGATCTGCGGAGTAAAAAGATTGTAGCGGCTAAGGCCGCTTCCGTCAGCCCATCCCGGCCGCTGGGGAAGATCATACAATTCCGTTTTTAATATCGAGTCGGTAACCAGCTCATCCTTCATTATCCCAAACATCTTTTCAGAGATCATCAGCAAAATCTGTTCAGCATAAAAATTATCGCTGCGATACATTAGCGGCCGGAACAATGAATCGGCAGGCTGGGAGTAAATCGTTTTGATACTGTCAGCATCATCTGGTATCCTGTCTGTTACAGCAATCGGCTTTTCCAGTGTCTCCGCCAGCAATTGCACCCCCGATTCAATTCCGTTCGTTACATAGGGCACTTCAAGGCTGCGATTGGTTTCCTGACCCTGGCTGATCAGAAAACGGTTCTGATCCTTTTTGCGTTCTACATAAAAACGCTTCTCCATTCCCGATGGGTTAAAACGAACATCCCAGTTCACTTCGGGAATTGAATAGATGGAAACCGTTTGATCAAACTCCGTGGCATCTGCCGGCGCTTCGCCTGATTTTTCCTGTACCCACCGGATTACATTTCCATATACCGGAAATGCACTTCTTTCGGGCTGGTAATAATCATTGTAATCATTCCATGCCCATCCGGCTCCAAACGCATCATCAGCCCAGTTCTCCGAACTTATATAGATTGGCTTAAGGGCCGATCTTAAAAAATCCGCCAGCGGATGTTTCTTAAAATCGCGGTGTAAAAAACTGGGATCGCCGGTTGGCTTTATAAATAGGGCGGTATCATTTTCAAAGATCCTGGCGGCCGCAATGCTGTCGCCCAGGTATTTCATCCCGGCATATAAGGTGAAAATTTTGGTATTTGAAGCTGGGGTAAAATACTTATCGCCCTGATGGTTATAGAGGTATTTTGATTTCGCCGGATCAAAAATGCTTATGCCGATATGTGCTTTCGACAGGATACTGTCTTTGATCAGCATTTTATCCGCTGAAATGCCTACCTGCTTTTGCACCGAGCAGGAAAGCATGGAAATGATGGCGGCACTAAAACCAAAAGACTTCAACAAGCTTTGCATTTGTTTAGATTATAAAGTATTTATAATTCACTGCGTCTGCATTCACCTGGTTCTGCGCCAACCAGAGATTAAAAACAGATTCTTAACTCCGCTCCTGGGCACGCATCCATCGCTCCGGAATTTCGTTTGCGCTTGCCATTAAGTAATCATTATAGGAACAGGCAATAAATTGCTGATCGGGCAACTGCATCCACCAACGCCCCGTTTTTTTGCTTTGCAGAAAAACAGTGCTCACTTCCGCAAAGGAAGTATGGTATTCATTAAAAGCATCTTTTTCTTCCAGGCTGGCTTCGCGAAGCGCCTTATTTTTTCCATCGATATAATACCATATCATATGACTGATCTGCCTTGCTGTTAGCCGGTCGCGGTCTTTGGAAGAATTATAACCATAAATTCCAACCGTTTCAAGTTGCCGGCTTAAGCCTGCAAATCGTAAAAGCGTACATGCTTCCTCGCCGGTAAATCCATTGGGAGAAACCAGATTTGCAGGAGCAAATGCATTGGCGATTGAGGAAATATCAAAGCTGAAAAAATGAGCATTCCGGATTATAGGTTCCATTTCCTCGGGGTTTTCCTTCACATGGCCCAGCCGGAAACAATCGAAACGAAGCTTGTCCATTGTTTCCAGCATTTTAGGCTGCACATAATAACTCTGAAAGCCGATATGATTGTAATGCTTCAGAAAATTGGGTTCGCCCGTAAGCATTTCCATTAAAAAGCTTTCACTTTTTTTCATCGAATCCATATCAAGATCGATGAGCGCGTCAACAATCACTCCTTCAGTGATGATGTTTTCATCCGCAAAAGAATAGTATTGGGCAAGGGTGAGATCGTGCGTGCCTCCCAGGATAAGCACTGTTTTTCCACTGGCTCGCAGCTCTTTTAAAACCAGCTTTAAAGCGGCATGAGTATCTTTCAGGGTGGCGCCGATCTTAATATTCCCAATATCGGCAATCCGGATCTCCGGATGCCAGTAGTAAAGGTTATAGAATTCGCGCCGGATCAGGTCCGGGCCATTTTCTTTCACCGGAAAAAAACTGTTGCCCCGGTATTCAGGGCATCCCAGTAGTATGAGATCCGTATGATCCAGATCGGGCATTTCTTCTTCAAAAATCTGGATGGATTTCCCGAATTGCCCTTCCTTAAAACCCTCATCTTCCGAAAGCAAATGCAGATTCACCGGATCAAGGAAATCCGTAATATTTAATTCGTCCGCCATGCATGCAAGATAGTTTAGAACTCTAAACCACGTTTGAATTTTAGCGCCGATCGAGTTTTTTTGACTTACCCGGTAAAAGCTATCTTTGCCATATGGAAGAGTTGCTGCAACAGATCGAAGAATATAAACGGGAGATTGAAACCACCCATCTTCCCAATCCAGAAGCTCTTGAAAGCTATCGGATCCGGTTTTTAGGCACCAAGGGCATCGTTAAAAATTTATTCACCGGCATGCGAAATGTTCCGGCGGAGAATAAAAAAGAATTCGGGCAAATCCTGAACGATTTCAAACAGCTTGCCGAATCCAAGTATGAAAACGGAAAGCTTAACGCGGGCGATTCTGTTGGCAGCCATCAGCAGGAAATTGATATTAGTCTGCCGGGAGATGAAATTCCAATCGGCAGCCGGCACCCGATCAGCCTGATGCGAAACCGGATGATCAGCATCTTCCAAAGGCTTGGATTTTCTGTGGCCGAAGGCCCGGAAATTGAAGACGACTGGCATAATTTCACTGCACTGAATCTTCCTGAACATCATCCTGCCCGCGATATGCAGGATACTTTTTATATTCAGCGAAATCCCGACTGGCTGTTACGAACACATACCAGCAACACCCAGATCAGGGAAATGGAGAAAGGGAAACTGCCGCTCCGGATTATCAATCCCGGAAGAGTGTACCGGAATGAAACGATCAGCGCCCGCTCCCATTGTTTCTTTCACCAGGTAGAAGGTTTATATATAGATGAAAATGTTTCCTTCGCCGACCTGAAACATACCTTATACTTTTTTGTACAGGAAATGTATGGCAAGGATGTAAAGATCCGTTTCCGCCCCAGTTATTTTCCATTCACAGAGCCCAGTGCCGAAATGGATATAAGCTGTCAGCTTTGCAATGGCAAAGGCTGCACTGTTTGTAAACAAAGCGGGTGGGTGGAAATTCTTGGCTGCGGAATGGTTCACCCGAAAGTGCTCGAGAACTGCGGCATCGATCCCAACAAATACAGTGGCTTTGCATTCGGAATGGGCATTGAAAGACCAGCCCTTCTTAAATATGGGATCAATGATATCCGCCTGTTCAGTGAAAATGACGTTCGGTTCCTGCGCCAGTTTACCGCAGCCACCTGATGGGGTAGCCGAAAATCCGGAAGGATTAAAATTTATATTTGATGAATGATTAAAACCATTTGTGTTTGTGGCAGTGGAACGATGGGCACAGGCATCGCGCGGCTGGCTGCTTCCAGCGGTTTTTTTACTGTTCTTTTCGATCTGAATGCGGAAAGCATCGCCAAAGCCCGGCAACAGATTCAAAATTCGATTTTCAGCTCCCGGCAAAAAGAACATCTGTCCGAAACCGGGGCGAAGGAAATACTGGACCGAATCCTGTTTACAAGCGATCTCCACGACTGTTCCGCAGATCTTGTGATAGAAGCCATTACGGAAGACAGCCAGAGCAAACTGGACCTGTTCACAAAACTCAGCACGATCAATTCACCCGATACCATCTTTGCAACGAATACATCTTCTTTATCGGTTACAGCTATGGGCGAAATGATCCAGTATCCGGGACGTTTTGCAGGAATGCATTTTTTTAATCCCGCCCATATAATGAAACTGGTGGAAATTGTAAGAGGAAAAGAAAGTACGGATAATACCATTCAGAAGCTGATGGAACTGGCAAAACAAATGGGCAAAACCCCGGTGATATGCAATGATCATCCGGGATTCATTGTTAATCATGTGGCGAGACCCTATTACCTGGAAGCATTGCGCTTGCTGGAATTGGGAATTACAGATTTTGAAACCATCGAT
>JAEZAY010000186.1 GCA_023427575.1 Bacteroidota bacterium
TGCCTCGGATTCGCGGATTTTTTTTACAAAAGCCCGGAAACTATGCCAGGGGGTTTTATCATTTCCCTGCTGATCTTTTTTCTGCTCATAATAGCCGTCGAGAAAAGAATCGGCAGAAGACCAGACCGTTTGTACGATTCCCTGAAACCGCGATTTCATCTCTGCGGTAGATTCTTTTCTGAGTTGGATCATATCCCTGGTTTGGGCTTCAGTAAAATCCGGATTGCGCCATGGACAGGTTACCACATTAAAACCCTTCATGGCGAAATAGACGGCCGTTTTATCGGGGCGCTCGTAATGCCAGTCGCAGATCATCACATCTTTTGGAATCATATCAATGGCGCGGTGCGTATTGTTAAAGCTTGCTTCCCACATCCCCAGTCCCGTGGTTTTTCCATCCAGCAGGCGGTCGCCCCAAATCCAGAGTTTCCTGTTTTTTTGAGCCAGTCGGTTACGGATCGCCGTTACTTCATTCGCAAAAAGTTCCGCCTTATCACGGCCGCTGCAGCGCGGGCATTTATCATCACCGATGTAAAACACTTCGTCCATTCCCGCATGAAATGCATCTGATTCAAAAACATCGCAAACCTCGTCCATCAAAGCAAATACAACTTTGTGCACGTCTGGATGGAGCGGGCAATAACTTTTGCAATACAGTCCATCCGGATTCGGCCATTTATAAGTTTCCGGAATCTGGACATGTGGAGTTTCATCAAATTGCGGATAAACCCGTAATAGATTGAGTGTTTGGTTTGCCCAGGATTGATGGCCCAGCAAATTGATCTGTGGAATGATCCGGATATTTCCGCCCTTTGCTGCCTGAACGATTTTTTTCACATCAGAAGCCGATAAAGCAATACTGTCGCGGAGTTCAGGATGCGATTTAAACTGATAATTATAGTCCACTCGTAATATCAGAGTATTCACCCGGGCGGGAACTAGTTCTTCCCGGATAAATTTTACGAAGCGATCAACCGAAGCGGGTTTCGGAGCGGCAATAGTAAAGCCCCGAACAGGCATAATGCTGTCGGGACCGGATTGCGCGTGCAGGGATCCTGAAATAAAAAGGGCGGTTATAAATAGAAAACTGGTTCTTAGAAAATGGTTTCGCATAGACTGTGTTTAAATTGAGGGTAAGATCATAATGCTGGAATTTTTCTATAGCTGTATAACAATCGATTTTAATCAGCACAATCGTGAAACCAGTTTTTCGGCACTAATTAGAGCCGCTTCAACTGTTCCCGGTTCTCCATCATCACACAGAGCCTCACCCGCAAAATACAGGCTATTGTCCAAACCCCGGTTAATAAATTCCAGCGCTTCCATGCGGGTTATGGTCGAATAGGAGTAAGCTGCTCCTGAGTAAGTTTCGCTCTGCCAGTTTCCAATATAATGGTAAAGAAGTTGGTGGCGGATCTCATCCAGATCCTGGTCAAATATTTTTGAGATGCTTTGCAGCGAAAGATTTAGCAACTGCTGATCCGGAAAGTTTGACATGGTTGCCGCTTTGGGCCCTGCGAGCCATCCGGTTAAGATTGGTTTATCATCAGGAAACTGGGTCCACCAGGTTGGAATTTCCTGGTCGGAGAATATGAATGCGGTTTTTTTAAGCAGGCTCGATCCACCGCCTTTATTTTTATCATTCCAAAAACCTGTCTTAAAACCAAGTAGAATTTTAATAACCTGGCCAAATCCCAGTTTGCTAACGGATTCGGCAAAACGCGGTTGATTCGGATTGATGGAAAACCTGCCGGTACCGGCTTTGTCTGCAAATAAGTTCAGGGGAATGGTAACAACGGCTTGCGGCGCGCTTAAGAAGTTTTGTTCCGACTCAATCTCAACCTTGCCTGCTTTGTAATGAATCATTCGCACCGGCGAGGAAAAAATAAACCTGCATCCATTTTCAATACAGGTGGAGTAGAGGAAATTTGCCAGTTCAGAATAGCCTTCACGAACCCTGAATTGTTTGTCGCCATCTTCATCCAGCCATTCCGATTTAAAGGCAAGGGTGCTGAATCTTTCCGGCTGACCGGCATTATAGCCTTCTATATACTGAAAAACTGATTTTCTCAGCTCATTGGATTCCGGTCCGGCAAAATACTTATCCAAAAAAGCCGTAACCGGCATTTCGGTTTGAACCTGCTTTAATGCTTCTGAAATGACCTCTGCATTCTCCTGATACAGCGGATCTTCGCGAAATTTGCCTTGCTGAAAACGGATCATTTCACCTGCCGCATTATCGGCATGTAGCCGGGCCTTCTTCAGTAATTTGTAAGTGAGTGGCGCCGCTCCATGAATAAATTCGGCACCTGTTTCAAGATGGAAGGGAAACTCATGGCGCCTGATACTGTGGATACGGCCTCCGATCCGGTCTCTGGCTTCAATAACTACGACTTTCTTCTGCTTTTCTGATAAAAGGCTTGCGGCGTACAAGCCAGCTAATCCTGCCCCAACAATAATTATATCTGCATCCAATTTAATCAGCTTTGATTAGAGAGGATTCAAATTACAAAACTTTGAGGTTTCCAGAGCCGGTAGTAGGGGCCTTCCCTTAAAAGTAAATCCTGGTGTGATCCGAATTCAGCAACCTTTCCGTTTTCAAGCACAATAATCTGGTCGGCGTTTTCTACAGTTGACAGGCGGTGAGCCACGATAATAATGGTAACTCCGGATCTTTTTTGTTCCTGCAGAGTTTGCTGAACATATTCTTCGGCTATTGCATCGAGTGAGGAACTTGGTTCATCCAGTAAAAGAATGGAAGGTTTGCGGTACAAGGCCCGGGCGATGGCGATCCGTTGCCGCTGTCCTCCCGACAGATTGATTCCCCGTTCACCAACCATGGTCAGATAGCCTGAAGGCAGTGATTCTATAAACCTGTTAATCCCTAACTGATGCGAAAGTTCCCAGATCCGGTTCATATCCGGTTCCGGATCACCGATGGCTATGTTTTCAGCAATAGTACCCTTGAATAGTTCAATCTGCTGCGGTACGGAAGAAACTACCGAACGCAGGCTTTCCCTTGACATTAGGCGCAGATCCATGTTGCCAAGCATAATTGAACCTGAACGAATGGGGTAAATTTGTTGCAGGAGGGCAATGATGGTTGATTTTCCACTACCACTTGCGCCTACGATTGCCGTTAATTTTCCGGCTTCAATTTCAAGGTTCAGGTCGCAAAATACTTCCGAACGGTTATTGTAGCTGAATTGCACGTGCCGGAACCGGATATTTCCATGATGCAGCGGGTCGAGTTTTAAGGTGCCCCCTTCTTCTTTTTCAGTTTCTAGGTCAATGATCTCGAACAAACGGTCGGCGGCAATCAGTGCTTCCTGAATATTTCGGTTGGAGCTGATAAGAGCAGTAACCGGCCCCGTGAAATAGGC
>JAEZAY010000188.1 GCA_023427575.1 Bacteroidota bacterium
ACCCCATTCACAGTGAACTGGGTTTTAAAATTAAACACCTGATGATCACGAATGTTCCCGGATCTTTCAAAAAATTTGAAGGCGAAGTGGAAACGGAGGGTGAAGATTTCAATACGGCAGCCATTCGCTTAAAAGCCGATATGGATTCCATATCCACCAACAATGAACAAAGAGATGCCCATCTTCGTTCAGCGGAGTTTTTTGATGTTGAACAATACCCGGACCTTAATTTTAAATCTACCCGCATAGAGAAAGAAGATGCGGAACATTTTATTCTTCATGGAAATCTTACGATTAAAGGAATTACTCATCCCGATCGGCTCAACCTCGAATACAATGGAATAAGCCAGGATCCCTGGGGCGGTGAAAGAGCCGGTTTTTCGGTAAGAGGTCAGATCAGAAGAACCGATTTTGGAATGCATTTTAACAGCGTGCTCGATACAGGTGGAATCGGTTTGAGTGAAGAAGTGAAAATAAATGCGGAGATGCAATTGGTGAAACAGCAGGCGGAAGTGCTGGTATAATAATGTTCGGGTAATAATTTTCCGTTTGATTGAAATCTGTACAATAGTAAATCACCCCTTCCACTTTTCCTTTAGAAAAAAAGTGGAGCAAAAAAATCGGGCTGCGGAATGAATCCTAAAAATTGAAAAGGATTTCTTCCGAGGCCCGCTTAATACCTTTACCCCGAACGCTAATGCCTGCGAACTCTTATTCTTCTCAATTAAAATATTTTAAAATGAACAGAAAATTAGTGAAGGTTGAAAATCCGGGCGTTCATCCGGGCTTTTTAGGGCCAGGCCACCAGGCCCGCGCCATAATACAAGGTGAATTTTCGGATACCGATCCATTTATTTTAATGATGGATGATATGCTGGATAAAAAAGACAATAACCCCGTCGGCGGGCCACACCCACATGCGGGATTTGAAACGGTGACTTTATTATTGGAAGGTGAAATTGGTGATGAAACTCATACAATGCATGCCGGTGATTTCCAGATCATGACCGCAGGTTCCGGCATTGTTCATACCGAAACGATCAACAAGATCGCAAAGCTGCGGCTGCTGCAGTTATGGCTGGCTCTTCCACCGGAACATCGCTGGACAAAGCCGCGGATCCAGGATCTGCCGGCAGATCGCGTCCCAAATCTTTCTGAAAATGGAACCAAAATCCGCTTGTATAGCGGCAATCTATTGGGACTGAAATCACCGGTTCAAAACTATGTACCTCTTATCGTTGCCGAGGTAAAAATGGAAGCCGGTAGTTCAACCTTAATTAAAATCCCAGGCAGCTATAATACGTTTTTGTATGTAATTGAGGGGCGGATTGAAGTAGGGGAAGAAGAAACGCGGCTGGGCGAAAATCAGGTTGGCTGGTTAAACCGCACAGAGCTGCAGGGAGAAAGCGAGCTCATCTTGAAAACCGAAACAAAACCGGCTCATTTGGTACTTTATTCTGCTGAACCTACCGGAAAAGAAATTGTTTCGCATGGGCCGTTCATTGCCGACAATCCCGAACAAATTCAGCGCTTATACCGTGATTTTCGCAGTGGAAAAATGAATCATATTTCAACCGTGCCCCAAGATCAACGGTTCTTATACCAGAACGACTGATTTTTGATTCAATAAATAATACATCCGGCTACCTGTCTAAAAAGCCGGATAATGTGGAGGAAAATTTATGTATAGTTCTGATCCTGACTCAGATTGCTTTTATGTCATCTACTAGTACTGAGAGATTGTTATTAAACTGATGACCTCCTTTCGGAAGTTCACGAAATTCAGCCCAGGCTATTTCAGTTTTGTATTTTTCCATCTGCTCAAATGGAACTTCTTCATCATCACGACAATGATAAAAGTACAAGGGTATGTTAGAATCAAGATCTTCGGCAAAGCCAGGCTTCAGTTTAAAATGCTGAACCCAATCTTCGTTTCCGGTCCAATAGGGTGTAGCCAACAGAAAGATGGCGGCAATTTTTTTATTGATTCGTTTTTCGGATAAACAAACCAGGATCATGGACGCGCCAAAAGAATGAGCTATTAAAATCTGCTCTTCTTCCGCGGCATTTATTTGACTGCTGATCTTGCGACGCCTGCCCAGATCCGGCGTTCCATCATTGGGCAGAAAAGGATAATCGATGATGTATGCATCGCCTAACTGCGACTGGATAGATTCTGCCATGGCGGCATCTGCATGAAAATTTTCTTCCGAACCTCCGCCATGAAAAAACAGTATTTGCTTTGCCATTGAATTCTGTTTTAATTCGGCTCCTTCATCCAGTCTATTACCCTTTTGCCTCTTGTTCGCATCGCCTCCTGCTCGCGGATAGCCCTTGGAATTTCCCGGTGAGAATAAACAGTTTCGATATGTGGAATCAGTTTCTTTTCCTTCATCAGTAAAGCCAGGGTTTGAAGATCTTTGGTGTTGGCGGCGGCTGTAAACTGAGCAAGTGGAAACTTACCGGTTGCTTTTTTCAGCGACAAAGAAATCATGTGCTTCAGACTGGTGAAGCCAATCATTACACCTCTTTTACCCATTCTTTTGTAATCGTTGTAAAACAAATTGCCGTTACAATCAATAACCAGCTCGTATTGGCCTTTATGCTGATGTATGTTTTCTTTATCGTATTCAATGACCTTATCGGCTCCCATCTTTTTGACAAAACCGGCGTTTTTAGCAGAGCAGACGGCAGTAACGATTCCACCCAGATTTTTTGCAATCTGGATGGCAAAATGCCCAACCCCACCCGAACCGCCGTTGATCAGAACCCTCTCCCCTTTTTCTAATTTTCCAAAAGTTATCAGAGCCTGTAAAGCAGTTAGTCCGGCTACCGGCAAGGCGGCCATTTCGGTGAATGGGAATTGATCCGGAATGATCGCGGCGGAATCTTGCGGAACAAGGACATATTCGGCAAAAGCGCCGCCTTTCAGTGTTTCTCCAAAAACGCGGTCGCCGCTTTTAAACTGCTGCACACCTTCACCGGTTTCAACAACCATACCTGCAAAATCGGCTCCAATCACCGGATCTTTTGGTTTTAACAGCCCGAATACAAATCGAGCAAAAAAAGGTTCACCCCGAAGTATATGCCAGTCTGCAGGATTTATTGAATTAG
Source organism: Bacteroidota bacterium (assembly GCA_023427575.1). Taxonomy (GTDB): domain Bacteria; phylum Bacteroidota; class Bacteroidia; order Chitinophagales; family Chitinophagaceae; genus Flavitalea. Next base: position 3,115 of record JAEZAY010000188.1, read on the forward strand.
CAAACACTTTTACTAAAAGCTGACCTTCTTTTACAACAGGTTTATCCACTTCTTCCAAATGCAGAAGTTCAGGCCCGCCGTAACGGGTTCGTGTAAATGCTTTCATTGTATTGTATTGAAGATATTTCCGATTTAAATTTTCGTTTTATCCTTGTATGAAAAGAATAAAAAATTCAGATGCAAGCGTGATTACCGGGTTCGATTCCTATTAAGATTATGTTGAAACAGAGCCGAACTTAGGCAACTTAACCTGAATGAATGGTGCTGTTTAATATTCGCCTTATGATATATTTTCCGAATATTCTCAGAATTAATTATACCGAAGCGAAGCTATCCTAATAAAATTCTATTCTTATAATACTTTAATAAATTTGACAGGTTTAAAAGCAATGATTACGGAGGAACCTATCGGGTTCCGGATTTTTCAAAAGAAACATGAAGATACTTTTATATATACTGCCGGCATCTGTCTTTTTTTACGGGCTATCGGCTCATACTCTGATGGCCCAACAAAAATTATTAAATCAAAAAAAGCCTAACGTTATTATAATCTATACCGACGATCAGGGCAGCTCCGACCTCGGCGTGTATGGTGCAAAGGATTTGCAAACTCCGAATCTGGATAAGCTTGCTCAAAATGGTGTTAGATTTAGTTCCGCGTATGTCGCTTCGCCGGTAGGTTCACCTTCGAGGGCTTCATTACTAACAGGGCGTTACCCGCAGCGGGCCGGACTTGCAGGCAATGCATCCAGCACTCAGGGTGAAACTGGCATGCCGGAATCGCAGTTCACATTGGCGGAAATGTTTAAAGAGAGCGGCTATAAGACGGCACATATCGGAAAATGGCATCTCGGTTACAGCCGCGAAACCATGCCAAATGCCCAGGGCTTTGATTATTCCTGGGGTTTTATGGGCGGATGTGTCGACAATTTCTCCCATTACTTTTATTGGGCCGGGCCTAACCGTCATGATTTGTGGCGAAATGGACAAGAAATTTATGAACCTGGAAAATATCTGCCCGACAGAATGGTAGAAGAGGCCGGGAATTTTATAAGGCAGAACAGATCAGAACCTTTCTTTTTGTACTTCGCAATGAACCTGCCGCATTACCCCCTTCAACCCGATCCAAAATGGATCAGCTATTATCAAAATTTGCCTTCACCCAGGAAGCTTTATGCTGCTTTTGTCTCCACCATGGACGAAAATATTGGCCAGCTCTTACAAATAGTGGATGAACTGGAACTGACCGATAACACGATTATCATATTTCAGTCAGACCATGGTCATTCAGAAGAAGAAAGAACCTTTGGCGGCGGAGGATTTGCGGGAGTTTATCGGGGTTCCAAGTTCAGTTTATTTGAAGGCGGTATCCGGGTACCTGCGATTATCCGATGGCCAGCCCGCATTCCGAAAAATCAGCTACGCCAACAATTTGTTACGAATCTCGACTGGTATCCTACCCTGGCAGAATACTGCGGATTAAAGTTGCCTAACCGCAAATTAGATGGTAAAAGCATTATCGGAATCATTGAATCCGACACCCTTCCATCTCCTCATGCGCAATTTTTCTGGCAATCGGGAGGAAGCAATGAAACACCTCAGTGGGCAGTAAGAG
>JAEZAY010000285.1 GCA_023427575.1 Bacteroidota bacterium
ATTACTTAAAATCCTTTCCGTTTTTTAAGATCCGGTACGGGTATAATAGCAGATTACTGGATCTTCGACAGTTCGATCTTACTTTCTTCCCGGATGGCCAGCAATCCACTGGTTAAAACCGTGTCGCCCACTTTCAGGCCTTCGGTTACCTGGATAAAACTTGAGTCCCGGATTCCGGTAGTGATCACCTCAAATTTCGGATTTCCCGCCCTCAAAACAATCACCTGCTTGTTACGGGCCTTGGGTATTACCGCCTGGGTGGGGATAATGATGGCTTCATTGTTCTTATCCAGCATCAGCGATACTTTTGCAAAAGCACCAGGTACCAGGAATGGCTGTTTCCCATTTACCACCGCCCGTACTTTTAAACTTCGGGTGTTTGCCTCAATAGTTGATTCCGTTGCCATAACCCGGGCTGTAAACTGCTTATCAATCCCACCAATTGTAAAGCTGACTTCCTTGCCGCTGGCCATGTTCTCACTGTACTTTTCGGGAACCGTAAATTCCAGCTTCAGGTTATCGACCTGGCTGATGGTTGTAAGAATGTTGGTTGGAGTTACATAGGCACCCAGACTGATATTTTTTAATCCCACCTGTCCGGTGTAGGGAGCCCGGATCCGGGTTTTTTCAATATCCACCTTAACAAGCTGGATATCGGCGGTCAGATTATTAACCTGCAGAACGGAAAGATCATATTCCTGCTGGCTGATACCGCTAATTTCCAATAGCTGCTTATATCTTTCGGCCGTTTTTTCTGAAATTGATAACTGAACCTCCAGCTTTTTTAGCTGCGCCTGCAGATCCCCATCGAATAATTGAACCAATACGGTTCCTCTCTGAACCACCCGGCCTTCCGGAATATTCAGGCTGGTGACCCTGCCGGAAATTTCGGGTCTGATTTCGGTAGTTTCAAAGGGCAGAACGGTGCCCGGAACTTCAATATTCTCACTGAGGCTGGTCGTTTTTACAATAAAACCTTCCGCCCTGACCACGCCGCCGCCGCGATTTCCAGCCGGACGCGCCGGACCGCTTTCGGCTTTTTTCCCGGAGCATGAATAGAATCCAGCCAGGCAACAACAGAAACAGGAATACAGAACAAATTTTTTCAACATTGTTATAGGGCTTAATTGGGAACTCAAATGTAGGTTGAGAATTTTAAACGGGTAACGAAATGAAAATTCCTGAATTATAAATCGGAATATTAGAGTCTGAAAAACGGAAAAACCTTCGTTTAAAATCAAATGAATTTTGGAATTATTAAGCCGCTTCCAAATAGAAAATTAAGCATTGGAAACCGGTTTCTTTACTTTTTTCAGCAATCCAATTCGGGAGATCAAGTTCTTTTTATTTGGGTGTTAAATCGACTTCACCTTTAAAATCTGTTTGATTTTATGGGCCTTATAAACCAGTTCCTGCTCCTGCGAACTTAGGATGGTAACATGGCCCATTTTGCGCCCTGGTTTGGTGGTTTTTTTGCCGTACAAATGAACAAAAACATTGTCCATTTTCAGCACCTCTTCAAGTCCCTCATAATTCACCTCTCCTTCAAAACCATCTTCACCCAGCAGATTTACAATGGCGGCCGGAATAATATGTTTTGGATTTCCATTCGGATATCCGAGCATTACCCGCCATAACATATCAAACTGGGAACTGTAATTGGCTTCAATGGTGTGATGGCCGCTGTTATGAACTCTTGGCGCCGTTTCGTTCACAAAAACTTCACCTTTTTTATCAATAAATAATTCAACGGCAAAAATACCCGGACTGTTCAATCCTTTCACAACGGCTACTGCAATGGCCTCCAATCGCCATAAGATCCGATCTTCGGGTTTGGCAGGGCTTAGCTGGAAGTCGAGCAGGTTCAAATTTGGATCGAAAACCATATCTACCGGGGGATAAAATGCAATCTCGCCGGTATCGCCAACGGCTATGATCATGGCAATTTCCTTCTCAATCTCTACCATTTTTTCAAGCACTGCGGGAGCATCAAAGGCTTTTGAAATATCCGCCTCCGTGCGGATGATCTGAACCCCGCGACCATCATAACCGCCGGTTGCCAGCTTGTGAACAGCGGGCAGGAAATTGCGCTGCCCCTGCAGATCGGCCACTGAGTTGGTTACTATAAAAGCAGCGGAAGGAATTTGAAGTGATTGATAAAATTCTTTCTGCAGAATCTTGTTTTTAATGGTTCTGAGCGCCGAGGGTTTTGGATAGATCCGCACGCCTTCTGATTCAAGTTTCTCCAAAGCCTCTTCGTTCACGGATTCAATTTCGATGGTAACAGCATCCAGGTTTTTCCCAAAATTGTAAACATCTTCAAAGTTCCGGATATCGCCTTTTGTAAAATGATGACAAAGATGTGCGGCTGGACATTCCGGATCGTTTTCCATCAGATGGGTAATCACCGGGTAATTAATGGCCGCCTGCAATAACATTCGCCCCAATTGCCCGCCTCCAAGAATTCCAATATTTTGCATCCGTTTTATTTGGCGCAAATATGAGGGGAAATGTTGAATTTTGCGGGAAGAGTGGAAGGGGATTTTGTTTTTTCCGCTTCCTTATTTTTATCTTAACCTGATATGAAACGATTGCCTTATGTCTGAAAAATCTATCAATACTGCTGAAAAGAAACCTAAATCCGCCGATTTCCTTCCATTGCAGGGAACCGATTTTATTGAATTTTACGTAGGGAATGCAAAACAGGCGGCACATTTTTATAAAACCGCTTTCGGATTTCAGTCCCTCGCTTATATGGGCCCTGAAACGGGCTATAAGGAAAAGGCCAGCTATGTTATCAGGCAGAACAACCTGACTTTTGTTTTTACTACTCCCATCCGGGGCGGCAATCCGGTGGCAGATCATATTTATAAACACGGAGATGGCGTAAAAGTGATCGCTTTAACAGTGGATGACGCCAGCGCTGCCTTTCACAATACAACCAGCCGCGGCGGCCGGCCTTATCTTAAACCCACCCACCTCAGAGATGAATTCGGCGAACTGGTGCTTAGCGGTATCTATACCTATGGCGATACCGTTCATATTTTTGTGGAAAGAAACAACTATAGGGGCCCTTTTATGCCTGGCTATCGGGAATGGGTAACCGAATATAACCCCGTTTCAACCGGCCTTCTGCACGTAGACCATTGTGTTGGAAACGTAGGTTGGAACCAGATGAACAAATGGGTTCGTTTTTATGAGGAAGTAATGGGCTTCCGCAATATCCTTTCTTTCGATGACAATGATATTTCAACCGAGTATTCCGCGCTGATGAGCAAAGTGATGAGCAATGGAAACGGCTTCGTAAAATTTCCCATCAATGAACCGGCGGAAGGAAAAAAGAAATCGCAGGTGGAAGAATTCCTGGAATTTTATGATGGCGAAGGCTGCCAGCACGTAGCTCTTGCCACCAATAACATTATTGAAACGGTTACTGAACTGAGGAAACGCGGCATCGAATTTTTGAAAGTCCCTGCCAATTATTATGAAGAGCTGTTCAGGAGGGTAGGCCAGATCGATGAAGACCTGGAACCTCTGAAAGATCTGGGCATCCTGGTTGACCGGGATGATGAGGGTTATCTGCTGCAAATCTTTACCAAACCGGTTCAGGACCGGCCAACATTGTTTTTTGAAATCATTCAGCGGAAAGGGGCGAAGAGTTTTGGAAAAGGAAATTTTAAAGCTCTTTTTGAAGCCATTGAGCAGGAACAGGCTTTGCGCGGCAATCTTTAATAATCGCCATCCCGTAACCGGTCGACAGATTAATCCAGTGATTCCGGAAAGAAGATAACTGTCAAATTCCGGATCATTCGGTGGGAACAGGATTTTTGAGCTCCGAACCTGGATTTTCTTTGCTGATTTGTGCTAATTTTAACGGCGCAGAGGGATCCAAAGAATTTTTTTGATCTTATTTGCGTTACATCTAGATAGTATTTCCTTATGAAGCATGGTTTTTCTCTTTTAATCCTCTTATTGTTCAGCGCAATGCTGTCGCTTGCACAAACGGCGGCAACCACTTTCAACTTCATCGACTATCAGCGGTCATTCCCCCGGATCAATGAAGCGTTGCGTAAAAAAGAAGAAGTATTAAAACAACAGTTTCAGGAGAAAAAGCTTCCCTGGCCAGCAAAATATATTTACCTGCGTTCTTTTAAATATGATAGTCAGCTGGAAGTATGGGTGAAATACGAAAAGAGCGAAAAGTTCAGATTGTTCAAAACTTACCGGGTTTGCGCATTGGCCGGAACCCTCGGGCCCAAGCGCATGCAGGGAGATTACCAGGTACCGGAAGGATTTTATTATATCAATGAATTCAATCCCCGCAGCATGTATCATCTTTCGCTGGGATTGAACTATCCCAATAGCTCCGATCTGGTTTTGAGTGATTCCATTCAGCCGGGAGGGGATATTTACATTCATGGAAGTTGTGTAACCACCGGGTGTATTCCAATAACTGACAACCAGATTGAAGATCTTTATCTGCTTGCTGCCTATGCCAAAAATGAGGGCCAGGATTTTATTCCGGTTCATATTTTCCCGATCCATTTCAATAACCAGAAAAGCCTGGGATACCTCTCGAAATACCTGAAAGATTTTCCGGAATACACCCCGCTGGTAAACGAAATGAAGCAGGCTTATACTTACTTTGAAAAAACCAGGCAGGTGCCTGTGGTAATGGTCAATAAAAAAGGCCGCTACCTGATTGATGGTGATGCCGCTTTTGAACCGGAGCCTGAACCCGAAAAACCGGTTGTGAAAAGGGAACCCCGGAAACGGGTGGAGCTGGATGAAAAAGACCTGGCCAAGCTGGTAGACAAACTTCCTTTACACCCCGGCGGGAAAGAAGGGTTTCAGAAATTTTTGGATGATATGAGTCGCGATATGGCGAAATACCTGGAAAAAAATCAGTCGAGAGCCTATATCATGATGGAATTTGTAATCGACAGTACCGGGAAAACACCTTATGCCAAAGTAATTCGTGGGGGCAATGATGAGTTGAATGAAAAGCTTGAACTTTTGTTCGAATCCATGCCGGCCTGGACGCCCGCAAAACGCGGTGAGAAAGCAGTTGGCATGAAGCTGATCCAGTCGCTGGAAATAAACGCTCATTGATGATCCGGATCGGAACGCCCAATGAAGGCCAATTCTTAGCATAATATATCGTCCGGCAAATACCGCAACCCAGGAGAAGTTCGGAAAGCTTTAAAAATAAAAACGGGAATTAATTCCAAAGCATTTGTGCCGGGTAAATGGATCCAGTGGGCCTGGAAGAGATCCGTTAAGAAAATTAAAGCGGGGGGAAATTAATGATTTTATAACCCGCTTCTGTTCGGGCCTGGTTTGGAACTGATAGTTTCCAAAAAAAATGAAGCAAAATCAAAATCCCGTTTTGTTTTTGCTTCATTATAAAATCTGCAGTAAATAGTTCCGAACAATTCCGATTACATGATATCCATCGCTTTCACAAAAAACGTCAGCACAAAGGGCAGGGTTAGTGTAATCAACTGAGGTATAACAACCCAAACGGCAGCCACGCCGATCAATGAAATAAAAAACAAAAGCCAGAACTTTTTTGTATCCTTCCGGGTGGTCGTTTCCATTGCTATAAATTTTCGTGCGAAAATAAGGCAAAACTTGAAAAGATAGACTGATTTTTCCATTGAAGACAAGGAATGTTTGAACCAGGCGGCCGGTTCAGGGTCCCGAATCATACCCGGGGCCAATCAAAGGCAGTTTTATTGTGTTTTTCATTCACTTATCAATAAATTCGCTGCTTTACAATTTGAGATACGATGACAATTCACTTTCTGATCCGTTTTCATACAGAGGTTGGGCAATCACTATTTATAACAGGCGATATTGAGGAGCTTGGGAACGATTCAGTGGAAAATGCCTTCCCGCTTTCGTACCTGAACCACGATTACTGGCATGGAACCATTGATGTGGATACAAAGATGCTGGCCCGGATCAACTATAAATACATTTTTCAGGATTCGGAAGGGATCCGAAATTTTGAAGGCGGGGAACCGCGGCAGATAGATCTTGGAAAAACCGGGATCGATTCGATGCAGGTCATCGATCGCTGGATGGATACCGGTGCTTTCGAAAACGCCTTTCAGACCGCGCCTTTCAGGGATTTTCTGTTAAAAGAAAACGAAACCCGCGTCAAACCTAAATCGGTCAAAAAATTTTCACATCTGTTCCGGATAAAGGCGCCCCTGCTGCAAAAAAATGAGGTGGTTTGTTTGGTGGGCAACGGGGATGCCCTCAACAACTGGAATGTTGATTCACCCATTCTGCTTACGCACGAAAACAACTGGTGGCAGGCCAAACTATCGCTTACTCCGGCCGACATGCCGCTGACTTATAAATACGGCATTTATAATATCAGGGAAAAGGCCTTTCTGCGTTTTGAAACCGGCGAAAACCGCTTTCTGCAGCAGGAGCCCATCCCACGGATGCTGACCATTTTGCATGATGGATTCATTCAGCTTCCGGCGGATCACTGGAAAGGGGCCGGCGTTTCCATTCCGGTATTTAGTTTGCGTTCCAGGGATTCTTTTGGAATCGGGGAGTTTAGCGATCTGAAATTGCTGGCCGATTGGGCAAAGCGCTGTGGCTTAAAACTGATTCAGATTCTGCCGGTAAACGATACATCGGCCACATCCACCTGGGTAGATTCATATCCCTATGCTTCTATTTCCGCATTCGCCTTACATCCTATTTACCTGAATCTGGAATTGTTGGCAGGAAAAAAACATGCTGAATTGATCAGGCCCTTGCGGAAAAAACAAAAGCAGCTGAACGATTTGCCTGACGTGGATTATGAGCAGGTCCTGAAATTTAAACTTTCCACCATCCGCGAACTGTTTACGCTGCACAAGGAAGAATTTTTAAAAGATAAAAAGTTTCTCAGTTTTTTTGAAGCCAGCAAACACTGGCTGATTCCTTATGCAGCCTTTTGCTATCTGCGCGACCGGAACGGGACTTCCGATTTCACAACCTGGAAGCTTTACAGTAAGTATGATAAAAATGCGATCGAAAAATACGTTTCGCCGCGGGCAAAACATTTCAATGAGATCGCCCTGCATTATTATATTCAATATCATTTGCATTTGCAACTAAGTGATGCCGCCGATTACGCCCATAAAAACGGCATTATTCTGAAAGGCGATATACCCATAGGGATCTACCGGTATGGCTGCGATGCATGGGTTGAACCCGAGTTGTATCATATGGATCATCAGGCGGGGGCACCTCCCGATGCTTTTGCGGTGAAAGGCCAGAACTGGGGATTTCCCACTTACAACTGGGAACAAATGGAGAAGGATGGATTTAACTGGTGGCGCCGTCGTTTTGTTCAGATGAGTAATTATTTCGACGCCTTCCGGATTGATCATATCCTGGGATTTTTCCGGATTTGGAGCATCCCCCTGCATGCGGTGGAAGGGATCATGGGCTATTTTGTTCCGGCAGTACCGGTCCATATCAATGAATTTGCGCAAAGAGGTATGTGGTTCAACTATCACCGCTTATGCAAACCCTATATAAACGAAGCGATATTGTGGGAGTTTTTTGGACCCAATAAAGAAAAATTTTACGAGTTCCTAAATCCGACCGGCAATTATCATTTCGATTTAAAAGAAGAATTTGACAGCCAGCGAAAAGTGGAAGCCCATTTTTCATCATTGGAAAACACCGATGACAATCGTAATATCCGGCAGGGTTTGTATGATCTGATTTCGAATGTGATCCTGTTTGAACATTCCGGTTCGGAAGGGCAGCAATTTCATTTCCGATTTGCAATGGACACAACGGCATCCTTCCGTCACCTGGATCCCCATATGCAATACCAGGTAAAAGAATTGTATGTGGATTATTTTTACCGGCGCCAGGATGATTTTTGGAGACATGAATCTCTGAAGAAGCTTCCCGCATTAAAGCAATCAACCAATATGCTCATTTGTGGGGAAGACCTGGGCATGGTTCCCAAAACCGTTCCGGATGTAATGCAAAAGCTGGGCATCCTGAGCCTGGAAATCCAGCGTATGCCAAAAAATCCGGAGCAGGAATTTTTCCATCCGGCAAATGCACCCTATTTATCAGTGGTTACTCCATCAACACATGATATGAGTACGGTACGCGGATGGTGGGAAGAGGATCCGGAAACAACCCAGCATTTCTACAATCGCGAACTTGGGCAGGAAGGACATGCGCCACGGCACTGCGAAGCCTGGATCAACCGTACCATCGTTTTGCAGCACCTGTATTCGCCGGCCATGTGGAGCATATTTCAATTGCAGGATCTGCTTGGATCGGATGAAAAACTGCGTCGCGATGATCCGCATGCTGAACGTATAAATGAACCTTCAAATCCTACTCATTACTGGCGCTACCGAATGCATCTGTATCTGGAGGATCTGATAAAGGAAAAAGAGTTCAATGCCGAATTAAAAGAGATGGTAAACGCTTCCGGCAGATAAGTTCACCCGATAGGAACAATGGTAATAAAGTATAAAATAAAGCCCGTCGGATCTGATCCTGTTAATAGTCCGGACGTTGATAAAATTCGCCGCCGTACCAGCGGCAATTAGTAAACATGAAGTTATCGTATAAGAAAATAAATCTTCCTTTTAAGTATCCCTTCACTATTTCAAAAGGAACAAAAACGCATCAGCCGGCCCTGATTGTAGAGCTCGATCATTTTGGAATCAAAGGTTATGGCGAAGCGCCCGCCATTACTTATTATGATATAAGTGTAGAAAAAATGATCAGCGATCTGGAATCCAAACGACCATTGATCGAAAAATACGCGTTCAACAATCCGGAAAGATTCTGGCATTTTCTGCATCATTTATTTCCGTCAAATCCTTTTCTGGTTGCGGCGCTTGATATCGCCGGCTGGGATCTTTATGGAAAGATGCAGTCAAGACCCGTATATGAAATCTGGAATCTTGATTTTAAAACCACGCCTTTAACGGACTATACCATTGGAATTGATACCATCGATACGATGGTTAAAAAGATGGATGAAAATCCCTGGCCAATTTATAAAATCAAGTTGGGTACCAGCGAGGATATCGCCATGGTGAAGGCATTGCGTCAGCATACGGAAGGATTGATTCGGGTAGATGTAAACGCAGGCTGGACCCTGGAAGAGGCGCTTGAAAAAATTCCGGATCTGGAAATGCTGGGTGTAGAATTTATTGAACAGCCCCTGGCGAAAGCCGATTGGGAAGGAATGAAAAAATTAATTGATTCCAGTTCCATTCCGCTGATCGCCGATGAATCCTGTGTTTCGGAAAATGATGTTGCCCGATGTGCCGGGTATTTTCACGGAATTAATATAAAGCTGACCAAATGCAGCGGTATCACCCCGGCGAAAAGAATGATTGGTGAAGCCCGCGAACTGGGGTTAAAGGTAATGATAGGAAGTATGAATGAATCGACGATTGGTTCTGCTGCCATTGCACAACTGCTGCCATTGATAGATTATGTGGATATGGACGGTCCATTGCTGCTGGCCGAAGATGTGGCTACCGGTATGCTGTATATGAATGGGGAAGTTCGTTTATCCGGCGAGCCGGGGCTTGGAATAAGTGTCGACTGGCCATCGATTCCGGAATAATTGCAAATAGCTCAAATTCGTTTTACCGTACCAATTGAAAATTATAAAATACAAATGGAAAAGAAGCGCATTCTGATTTTAGTTTTAGTGTTAGGTTGTTTAGGATGGGGATGTTCCCAAAACCGCGTTCAGGGCACCAGTTCTGAAAAGGCTGAAGCAAGGAGGATCAAGACCGAAGGCATCCGGGTGATGGCCTATAATATTCACCATGCGAATCCTCCCTCCAAAGAAGGTTTAATCGATATTGAATCCATCGCGAAAGTTATTAATGAAGCGAAGGCCGATCTGGTTGCACTGCAGGAAGTGGATGTTTATACGGAGCGTTCGGGAAAAACCCTACACCAGGCAGAAGCGATTGCGCGTTTAACCGGCATGCAGTATTATTTTGGAAAAGCCATCGATTATGGCGGTGGTGAGTATGGAGTGGCGATACTTTCAAAATTTGCGATCACCAATACAAAAACGCAGGCTTTGCCAACGGAAGCGGGAACAAAAGGTGAGCCCCGGGTTCTGGCAACTGCTGAAGTCAGCCTGCCCGGAAATAAAAAAATCATCTTTGCTTCCACGCATCTGGATGCCCAGCGCAATGAAACCAATCGTCTTCTGCAAATAAAAAAGATCGGCGAACTGCTGGCTAAAGAAACCTTACCCATCATTATTGGCGGCGATTTCAATGCCGATCCTTCGCGGGAAACAATTACCATTATGGATTCATTTCTTAAAAGAACTTGTATAACCGATTGCGGTTTCACCATTCCGGTTGTCAGGCCGACGAAAACCATTGATTACATCGCTTATACGCCCGCATCTACTTTTACAGTGAAAGAACATACTATAATTCAGGAACATTATGCATCAGACCATTTGCCGGTATTCAGTGTATT